>JAJTFM010000206.1 GCA_021298575.1 Saprospiraceae bacterium
CCGAATACTACCCAAACCAGCGTAATCAGGAAATCGAGCGGCCATATCAGTTCCGAGTACTCACCGCTGGTTGTCAGTCCGAGAGGCAGCGTGACGGCCGCCAGCAGGATGACAATCTGCCAACTCCAGAAGTGAATCCAGGAGAGGGTATCGCTCCACATCCTCGCTTTGAGCAGCCGCTGCAGCGAGTAGTAAATACCCATGAAAATACCGTTACCCACGAATGCGAAAATGACTGCATTGGTGTGAAGCGGCCGAAGGCGGCCGAAGGTAAACCAGGGGCCGAGGTTGAGAGACGGATAGATGAGCTGGAGGGCGATAATCAGGCCCACCAACATACCTACTACGCCAAAAACAAAAGAGGCTATCCCGAAGGCGCGGACTATTTTGTTGTCGTACTGAAATTGTTGAACATTACTCATAAGGAAGGCTTTAGATCTTCATCTTGTTTACTTGCAGAAGGGACGTCGTCGTCGAACAGTATCCGGATGGCCGGTGTATGATCGTCGTCGAACTGTCCGTTTCGGGCGGCAAACAGATAAGCAAGCAGAAAACCTGCCGCCACTGTAAGACTCACGAGAATCAGGAAGAGCATTATCTTCATAGTCACCCGATTGGTTTGTTTTGTTTTGAAATCGGGCACAAGGTGGCCCAAAGGCCGTTTTTTCTCGTATGACGAACGTCAGGGTGGGGGGTGATTTTTGTCTTTATTCCCGCATCAGGGCATCAACCATCGTATTTCTGAACGCTCTGAATTGCTTTTTAAGCCCGCTCTCGGCATCTGTACCATAGTTTACCAGATAAACCATGGTGATATCTTTCTCCGGAAACCAGTACATATCCGCCGTATAGCCGAGGTCGCGACCGCGGTGGCCGTAGGCATATTCGTCGGGTGCCCGCTCCAGAAAATCGCGGAAAATACCCAGTCCATTGGCCCTGCTGTATGTCTCCACCGAATCGGTAAATGTGAGCATCTGATCCAGATACTCCTGAGAAAGCACTCTTTTCTCGCGTACCAGTGCTTCAATAAAGGTCTGCAGATCAAAAACGGTTGAATACAGACCTCCATAACCGTTTCCGCTACCAGTATTGTAGTTGGTCACATTCAGAATGGTGCCATTGTTGTGGAGGTCGTAGTAGCCCTGTGCGGTATTTGGCGGGAGGTTGTCGTGCCAGTAGTACCACGTGTCGTTCAGGCCAAGTGGTCCGAGTATTTTCTCCCGAAGTACCACACCCTGATCCTTTCCGGTAGCCGTTTCAACAGCCATAGCCAGATAGATAAAATTGGTATTGGAGTAGGAGGCATCCGTTCCGGGGGCATATTCCGGCTCATCTCCGTAAACAAACTCGAGCAGCTCCTCCGGCTTCCATTTTTTATCCGGATTGTTCAGCAGAGCGAGATAGAAGCCGTTATCTGAAATTACGTCGCTGATACCGGTGGTGTGATTGAGGCACATCCTCAGGGTGCTCTCCCGTGCGTTCTTCACCGGATCGAGGTATTTTACATCAATCCATTTGCTCAGCGGATCGTCGAGATTGAGCTTGCCCTCTTCTGCCAGTTTCAGGGTAAGTGCACCAATAAAACTCTTGGTTATACTGGCAGCTTTTGATACAGTGCAGCTGCGCATCGGAATCTCCTGTGAAATATCGGAAAAACCGGAGGCACCCGTCCAGACACCATATTTATCCCTGATCAGGGCAGAAATACCGGGGAGGCTGTTTTTTGTATATTGATCCAGAATTGCCTGATATTCGGCACTCCTGAGGTGGTTGAGCGTATTTGTTGAAGCGCAGTCAGATGAGTGTCCAATTTCCTTTTCACAGGATGAATATGAAAATGCCAGCACTGCCAGCGCGAAGTATAAAATGTACTTTTTCATGTTAAAATGGTTTTGTATGTTCAGAAAATCATGGGGAAGGCCGCGCCTATGTGAAATACGGTGGCAGGCGCCATAGGCACATATTTTTTGATGAATGGCATCTGCAGGAAGAACTGGTAGTCCATAAAGAAACGGGGTGCTTTTTCACTTCCCGGCTTCTGATAACTCAGTCCAAGGGCTGTTGAGCCCATAAATTGTGGTCTGCCCAAGTTGTTTTTCTTTCTGTAAGTACCATTTTCAAGTTGAAATACCTCGGTTCCTGTGAATGCGTGCAGATAGCCCGCACCCAGACGGAACTCGGCGGCCGTGCCTTTCCAGAGGGCACGTCTGTATCCGGCCTCGGAATAAACCTGTACACTTGTCTGTATGTACTGGTGGTAGTAAACCCCTGCCTTGACGGTCTGGAAAAACCGGTTTTTTTCGCTGCTGTTATACGGAAATTCTGTACCGGCGCTCAAGCCGGGGTGCAGGGGTGTTGTAATTATCCGCAATGACGGCAGCTGTGCCCCGACATTGAAGACAGAGATAATCAGGGGCTTGTCTCGCCGTTGCTTTTCTTCCGTCTTTTGAGCAGACACATTCCGGACAAACAGGATACACAGCAGGGCGATAATGGTGCTATACAGTTGTTTTTTCATGATACTTCGGTTTTAAATGCGGAAATGATGGTGCAAAATTGGAGGCTTTACGGAGTACGATTCAATGACTTTCGTTGCCTGCAGGGGGGACTTGTA
Source organism: Saprospiraceae bacterium (assembly GCA_021298575.1). GTDB lineage: Bacteria > Bacteroidota > Bacteroidia > Chitinophagales > Saprospiraceae > M3007. The sequence continues at coordinate 2,615 of JAJTFM010000206.1, forward strand.
TCATGCCCCGGGTATCAGTAATACCCTGAACTTTGTGGAAAATCGTTCAGCCATGAAAAAGGAAGTGATAGCAATCCAGAACCTCAAATGCGGCGGATGCGTGAAGAGCATTGTTCGTCTGATGGAAGAATTTCCGGAAGTATCGGAGGTATCCGTATCGCTTGAAGATGCGACGGTGACATTTACAGTGCCTGATGACCAGCATACTGAAAAGTACAGCCTTGCCCTTACCAATGCTGGTTACCCGCCGGAGGGCACTGACAATTCGGCGGGAATGAAGGCTAAATCCTATGTTAGCTGTGCCATAGGAAGAATGTCATAATGTTCTCTCTCAGGAGCGGCAAAGAAGGGCCATGTAGAATCCGTCGAATCCTTCATCCTGAGGGAGGATACTGTGCTCCTCTGCGAGTGTAAAGTCTTTTCCTGCATCGGATTCCAGGAATTTGCGTACCTGTGCGCTGTTTTCAGAGGGCAGTACACTGCAGGTGGCATATACCATTTTACCGCCCGGCTTGAGAATGGGGCAGTATGATTGCAGGATGGTTTGCTGTGTCTTTTCCAGATCGGCTACTTGTTCGGGTGTGAGCTTCCATTTGGTATCCGGATTGCGCCGAAGAACGCCCAGTCCTGTGCAGGGCACATCGAGCAGCAGCCTGTCTGCCGAGCCGTACAGTCTTTTTATTACCTTGTTATTTTCGATTACCCTGGTTTCGATGTTGGTAGCGCCCGCGCGGCGCGCCCGTACGCGCAATGCTTCGAGTTTCCATTCCAGGGTATCCATGGCAATGATAAGTCCCTTGTTTTGCATCAGGGAGGCCAAGTGCAAAGTTTTGCCGCCCCCGCCTGCGCAGGCATCCACCACTCTCATGCCCGGTTCGGGAGCCAGCAGGGGAGCAACGAGTTGGCTGCTGTAGTCCTGAACCTCAAACAGGCCTTTTTTGAAGGCTTCCGACTGGAATACATTTTTTCTTTGACTGAGTACCAGCGCATCCCGAGCTCCCGCAGGTTCGCAGAAAATCTGTTCGGAGGCGAGTTTTTCCTGCAGGTTTTTCCTTTCAGTTTTCAATCTGTTGGTTCGGAGTACCACCCGGGCAGGCTGGTTCAGAGCATGCATGGTTTCGTCCCATTTCACTCCCAGTTCTTCGCTGCCGAGAGTGTCGAGCCAGTCCGGGATGCTTTCACGGAGCGCCCGGTTGCCTTTCAGCCTGTCATAATGCTCGGTAATCTGTTTGTAATCGAGCCGTGAAAACTCCTGAAATGCCGGCAGAGGTCGTCTTTGCGTTACAATAAAATGTATGCCGCAGATTTGCCAGAAATCCCAGGCGCTTCCTGGTTGCCTGCCCAGCAGTTCAGTGTAAAGTCTGTAGTACCGGACTACATCGTAGGTAGTTTCGGCAATGAAAGCTCTGTCGCGGCTCCCCGCTTTTTTATTGTTGCGCAGGGTGTATTCGATAACCTTGTCTGCATATCTTTGTTCACAGAATATGGAAAACAGCGCTTCTGCTACGGAGCGAACAAGTAAAGGCTGAATATTGAGTGTGTTTTTTTCAAACATAACGGTTATTTTGGGAGGCAGGAAACAGGTACAAAAAAAATGCCCCCCTCCGAACATTTTCGGAGGAGGACGTCATCAAAACACGCTTCATTTTAAACCTTTATCGTCGAAACTTGCATTAAAGCAAGTTATCTCAATCAAAAATTGATGAGGCAAAATTATAGAATTATTTTAACCAAAAAAGCCTTTCTCCAATTTTTTTTTAAAATTACTTTAATTTTATTGAGAAGTACGACGAATTTTATAATATATGTTTTGGTCTCACAAACTGTAACTATCGACAGGCGGCTATGACTTATAAAACGGTTGCTATTGCCGGCTATCCGGCAATTTTGTGAAGTATTTTTCTGACGAAACGGTCATTTCGACGATTTAAAAACGGGGGAGCGGCTCGAATTTGCCGGGCGATGACGAATATCAGTCGTCCAGTTCAGCGAAAAATTTGCGGACTTCAGTAGCCTCTTTGGGTTTGATTCTTCCTGAAAGTATGAGGCGAAGTTCGCGACGACGCGCAGCACTTTCAAAAAGATGCTGCTCTTCGGTAGATAGCGGTGCAACAGGAGCTACCCGAATGGGAGTTCGTTTGTCCTCGTCCACAGCCACAAATGTGAAGTAGGCATGATTGCAGCGCCGTGCGTTCTGTCCCTTCAGATCATTGGCAAACACCTCCACGAATATTTCCACCGATGTATTGAAGGCTCGTGTTACCCGGGCCTCGAGGGTAATTACATCGCCCAGTCTGATCGGATTTTGAAAGGATATGTGGTCAACGGCTGCGGTAACTACATGAGCTTCGCAGTGCCTGCCCGCGCATATCGCGCACGCGATGTCCATCCAGCGCATCAGATAGCCACCCATCAGATTATTCATCGGGTTGGTATCGTTGGGCATGATCATTTCTGTCATGACCGTTCGGCTCTCTGACACTTTTTTGGGCGACAAATCTCTTGATTGCATTTGTTCAGGCTTTTTGGGCGGCATATTTTCGGTTCAGCA
>JAJTFM010000207.1 GCA_021298575.1 Saprospiraceae bacterium
ACAATCGCGGCACTCACCCGCGGTTGACCCGATATCCGAGCTTGTACCGGCCCACCATAGTAACCATACTCAAACCCGATGAAGAGGGCGAAAGCCAACCTCGGGAAATGTAGCCAACCTGCCGGATGTATATAAAAAAACCCGGAGCGATCATGATGATTGCCCCGGGCCAATTACCCTCTCTGCCTCACTACAGATCAGATAATAGTAGTGTCAATGATTATCGCGCAAACGTTGATTGAATGGATAATACCGATTGTTAACATGGCGGGAAAGTTGAATGATTATTTACTGGAACATAACTGATCCAGCGCAATACGCCAAAGCGTATCGTACGGAATCAGTTCTATCTCGTGTATCTGGTTGGCTACCTGTAATGGATTCTCTTCCAGAACTTTAAGATAAGGAGCAGCCCTGGATATAATCCTGTCATACTCAAATCTGCCAATGGGTATCTGCATCAGCATCTTGAAAAAATTGAAACTCCTTATTGTGTCAGGATGATTTAAATACCTGTAACTGTACTGCTTTACCGCCTCAACCTCGTCGAGTAACTGGGATAGTTTCTTCTCCAGCAACAGGTGGACAAACCGGATAATCAGAATGGCTATGTTCATGCCACCCTTGTCTTTTGAAAATATCGGCGTTTCGTTGATGAACCGGGCCAGTTTAAAGGCGCGTTTCTCCAGTCCGGCAAGCTTCCCGACCCGTGCCAGGTAGTGGGTATATGCCTCGTAAATACGCCAGGTTTCTTTCGCATGCTCCGGAAGAAACTCAAAACGAGGATGCTCGATGGCCTTCAGCAGTAACCGCGCTCCTTTGTCGTACTGTCCGGTATGAAACGATAACTGCAGATACAATTCCATGTATTTGAACCAGTTAAAGGTTCCCTCATACATGATGCCTAGACAGTACTCCGCTACTTCAGCGCCCTCGTCAAACTGCCTGAGCTGTATGTGACAAATCAGTTTCTGATAATTGAATATCTGCAGCGGTACCCGCGCCTCATAGGGCTTCGATCTGAAAAATCTGATGACCTCATCGCAATACGGCAGTACAGAAACATAGTCGTTGACCGATGTATAACGCATCAAACCAGTCAAATGACCGTACATCTGAAGCCTGAAACTGGTGTATTTCTCCAGATATGGCTTCATCTCGTTGAAATACTCGACCGCCAGGGAAGCCTGGTCTGCCTTGGTCGAACGGTTGTTGACTGTCCTGACCATCAGACGGGTATAGTACTCCTCTGCCAGACACTCGGCATCGTATATCCTGCGGCTCTCCTCGAATAACTGATGCGACTCCTGATATTTTTTGTCGTTACCCTCCCGCAATCCGTACTGAAAGCGAAGATAGGATGCAATATCCATCGTCAGCAGTGTAAATTCAAATCGTTCAGTCTGCTTCAGCAACTTCACCGCCAGCCCCATAGCCGCCTTGTTCGCATTCTGGCCAGTCAGAATTTTTACTACAAGCCACAACCGGTGACACTCGTAATAGGCCTTCTGATAATCCGTCAAATCCGCATTTTTCGCATTGAACGAAGCTACTGAAGCAATCAGTTTGTCCTTCAGATCAGACTTCAGCTTCCGGTAATTGACGGTACCCTGCCCCTCCGGATACAGGTATGCCTCTGCTTTCTCGTCCGAATCAAAGCGGTTTTTCTCAATCCCCTCGTAAAATTTTACCAGCTTGGAAGATGAATCTCCCCGCTGATTGCCCATCAAGACAGGCCTGATCTGCAATTGGTTCAGTATATAAACCAGTTCTTTCAATTCTTGCATGACGAAGACGATTGAACCCCCAAAATACCCTTGCCATTCTCACAAGAATAATGTTAAGGCTTATTATTACTCGTTTTCAAAGGCCTCCTGTACAGGAAATGAAGCGCAAGTCCGGAGCGCCCGGGAAAATCCGGGAGATTGTTTGGATTAAAGCGGGTTGCAAAGGTGCACCGCAACACGTTTCATGCCATACGTATAATTCTCAATTGCATATACATTTGTCTATTGTTTGCTGATGGCAGGATTTAAAGCGCTTGAAATATGACCATGTAGTTATTTTTGCTTTATAATTTCGTCTCATGATACCCAGATTAGTACTACTTTTAATCATCTGTCATTTTCTTTTCCTCAGGTCTGGAATTGGTCAATCCTATAACGTCAGGTCTGTTACACCCGAAGACGGTCTTTCACACGGCTATATCAGCAGTATGTTTCAAGACTCCAGAGGGTTTGTCTGGATAGGCACTTTCTACGGCCTGAACAGGTTCGATGGATATGCCGTAAAGGCATATATCCCCAATCAGCTCGATCCGCAGGCCCTGCATGCAAGTATCATTACCTGTATAGCCGAAGACAGGAACGGTATGCTGTGGATCGGCACCGATAATGGTCCGGTCGTATTCAACCCGTTTTCAGAAAAGTTTGCCAATCTTGCAGAACTCAACCCGGATATCTCCTCTTTCGTTGTGAGAGATATTGCAGTGGACAGAGACAATAATATATGGTACTACACCATAGGGGAAGGCTCTTCTACGCTGTGCCATATTGTAAATGATAATCGCCTGAAGTCTTTCCTCTGTGATGGCAAATCATCCGCTCCGTCCCCGGCTATTTCCAGAATATCGCTGCCACAGGAGTTTAATCAGATCAGGTTCTTCTTCAGTCCCGGCGATACCACCTGCCTGATCGCCAACCAGCGCGGACAACTCCTCGAAATAAACCTGTTGAACAAGACTTTCAAAAGTCCTTCTCAACAACCCTCATTCGTACTGAACAAGGCCTCCGCAGGTACAGTTTTTTTCCCCGATCACGATTTCTCCGACCCTATGCAGCTCGACGAACGATACAGTCTGCTGAAAGCACCGGATGGAACAGGGTACATAACCAGATTTTTTGACCCGCATATTTACAGACTCGAAAAGGACCGGTATCCGGAAACAAGTGAGCAAATTGGTTCACTTGAGGTGATAGCAACGCTCAATCAGCCCGTGAGCCCGGCCAGAATCATTGATCGAAGCGGAAAAATATGGGTCGGTACAATCGGCGACGGAGTCCGGATCGCTCAACCGGTATCAACGGCTATCCGGTATGATTTCCCCGATGTGAACCTGTGTAATCCGGCGCTGATGCCCGACAACTCGTTGTGGGCAGGTATGTATGCGCCGGACAAGGCGCTTGATCTTCTTGCCCGGCGCGTTACAACACCTATATGGTCGGGATGTCTGCCCCGGGGGGCATCGGTGAACGCAGCATTCTATGATGAACCATCCCGAACGGTCTTTCTTGTTATCAGCCAGGATAATAAACTCTCGCTGAATACATTCGATATACAAACGAGACAATTCACAACAATCGAAAATCTCAACAACTTTACCAATAACCCGGCTATTCTATACAAGGACTCAAAAGGGGGTATCTGGGTGGCCGGCCAGGCCGGTGAAGTCATCAGATACCGCGGCAATGGCCAGACAACCGAACACTGGGATCTCTCTTACCTCATCCCTGAAAAGAATGATCACGGCCAGCAAATGTCCCGATGTATCGCTGAAGACCGAAACGGACGTATATGGATCGCCAGCGACGCCGGTCTGACCAGAATCAGTTTCTCCGGTACCCAACTCGAATTCAGGGCCATCAGTAACCACGGCGAAAATGGCCCCGTCTTCAGAAGTAACTGGATATTCAGTGTTTATCCTGACCCGCACAATCCCGATATGCTCTGGCTGGGAACAATGTCGGGCGGACTCGCTCAATTCAATATCCAGTCGGAAAAGGTGTGGTATGTCACCGACGATAATAACCCGGGCTTCGATGTAGTCACAGGTATTGTTCCCGACTACTCAGGCAATCTCTGGCTCGCTACCAATAAAGGTGTGTTCAAATACCTGCCCGCTACCAATGTGTTCGTGGACTTCAGCAAACTGAAAAATATCCCGCGTGTTGATATCAACGCAGCAGCATGCTTGAAAAAAAGTACGGGCGATGTCCTCTTCGGTGGTACAAACGGACTCCTCGCAATCAACCCGGCAGATATCACCCCGCAGACTGCCGACGGAAATCTTGTAGTCACCGAAATTGAAATTAACAGGCAACCACTCGCCTCCGGCATCGCAGAAGGCAAGATCCGGCTGAACGACCGGAATCAATATGAACTGGAATTAAGCCATGAAGACAATTTCGTATCGGTCAGCTTCTCTACACCGGGAGCCACCGATCCGGAAGCCCTGTTCTACCGGTATAAAATGGATGATCTGAACGATGACTGGATTTATCTGGGCCAAACGCACTCGCTCGTTTTTACCGGACTGTCCCCCGGAAATTATATGCTCGAAATTCAGGCTATCGGAGGTGGTGAATCATGGGCCAGTGCCAAGTCGCTCCGGATACCCGTGCGTGTAGCT
>JAJTFM010000028.1 GCA_021298575.1 Saprospiraceae bacterium
GGGTAATCATTCTTCTGCTGAAATCAGAAAAATCTTTCCTGGCAACCGGTGACCAGGCAATTTCCGCCAGCGCACAGGTACGCGGGAAGGCCATATACTCCAGTTTGCTCTCCGTTTTGATATACTCTGTCCAGATATTACCCTGTACCCCGAGAATCCTTTTGGCTTCTTCCGATGTAAAGTCGGCAGGTACGGGATCGTAGGCATATACTTTCTCAACGGGCAGATAACCACCGATAGCCAGCGGTTCTGTGGCAGGATCACCCTGATAATAGTCGAAGTAAACCGCCGATGTGGGTGTCATGATGGCATCGTGGCCTGCACGGGCAGCTGCAATACCACCTTCGGTACCGCGCCAGCTCATCACCGTGGCCGTAGGCGCTAGTCCGCCCTCCAGAATTTCATCCCAGCCAATCAGTTTTTTTCCGTGTTTGGCCAGAATAGCCTCCGCACGCCGGATAAAATAGCTCTGAAGTTCATGTGTATCTTTCAGCCCGTTGTCCTTCATTCGCTGCTGGCATTTCTGGCATACTTCCCAGCGCGTTTTCGGACATTCGTCGCCGCCAATATGTACGTACGGTCCAGGGAAAAGTGAACAAACTTCCTCAAGGACTCCTTCTATAAACTGAAAAGTTTCATCATTCCCTGCGCAGAACACATCGTCGAATACACCCCATTTCTGTGGCGCCTTGTAAGGGCCACCTGTACATCCTAGATTCGGATAGGCGCTGAGGGCAGCCAATGCATGCCCGGGCATTTCTATCTCGGGTATTACCGTGACGAAGCGCTTCCTGGCGTACTCGACCACTTCGCGTACCTCATCCTGGGTGTAAATACCACAATACCTTACACTGTCGAAACGCTGGGGTGAATCCGAGTAGTGGCCTACAAGCGTACCCTCCCGGCAGGCGGCTACTGTTTGCAGACGCGGGTATTTCTTTATTTCAATCCGCCAGCCCTGATCTTCGGTGAGGTGCCAGTGGAATGTGTTGATTTTCTGTGCTGCTATGACATCAATAAACTTCTTCACAAAACTGACGGGATAGAAGTGCCTTCCCACATCCAGATGCATACCCCTGTAAGCGAACCGGGGCTCGTCCTGAATATAGCAGGCTGGAACCACCCAGCCAGCAGACATAGCCACCTTTTCCTGATTGAATATTTCTACCGGCAGTATCTGTCGAAGGCTTTGTACCGCATAAAAAGCTCCCGCAGCCGTGCGCGCGCGTATCACAATATTTACCGGACTGACTTCCAGTTTGTAACCCTCCGGGTGCTGAATCTCTTCATCTCTGATCAGATAAATACCATTCTCGTCAGGGCTTTTAGGCGCCTTGTTGTAAGCCTGGGCGGGAAGCTTAAAGCCGGTAGCCGGAGCCAGCGACAATGTCAGATATTCAGCGGCGACCGCCCATTCCTGATCATTTTTGGGCGCGAACACCTTTGTTTTTGGAGTTATTGTGAATACACCCTCTTTGGGCAATACTGCCACAGGCTTGGGAATAATCTGGAAAACATGCCCTGACTGGCCGGCAGCCAACAGGGGGAGTAACAACAGGAATATCAGATTTCGGACTTTCATGCAGAAAACAAAGATTTTGAGTGCAAGGTAAACTTACATTGATCAATATTGCAAATATCACGCCACAACATGCACGTCAGTGTTTTTCTGATACATATAATATGGTGTCGAGAACTGGCCTGCCGGCCAGTGATATGTCGGCGAACAGACTCCCGTACACGACATGCGGATAGTGCAGGCTGTCGTAACCAAACGCAACGAGCCAGTGTTTGCCTTCCGGAACAGGCTCGACGCAGCCTTTTGCATCGCTGCCAGTACTGAAAACAGCATCGAAGTACGAGGGCGGATTTTCATATCCCGGAAAAGTATCTTCGTTAAACTTCACATAGACCGTGGCTGCAGGGATGGGTTGTCCGTGGTGTGATGTTTTTACGCAGATTTTCGTTGGTAACGGAATCTCGTCGGGCGCCACCGGACGGCAACCGCTCTGAAACAGGACAGAAATGAACAACAGGGTGACCGCTCGCATATCAGCTGAACTTTATTTTTTTCAGGAAACAAAGCTATGCCTGATTTGATTTAAACATACCAATAAATTTCCGCTATTTTTGTACCGCTCTAACCAAAATACCCGGACTGGCAGGATTATTTACCTGACCAGTTCGGGCCTGGCAACTCTTAAAGATGAACAGTTATGCCAAAAACCATGACCAAGTCCGATGCTGCACCCGGCAGTATCACTCCACCACCCATTCCCGATAACCGGATTGTCACGCTCGACGAGTTTATCATTCGTTCTGAGAAAGATTTCGAATATGCCACTGGAGAACTTACAGGGCTGCTTCGCGATATTGGCGTTGCTGCCAAGATTATTAATCGAGAGGTAAACAAGGCCGGGCTGGTTAATATCCTTGGAGTATCCAGTGGCAGCGAGAACCAGAGCGGGGATGTACAGCAGAAGCTCGATGTTTATGCCAACGAACGACTTATTGAATGCCTTCAGAACTCCGGAGAATGTTGCGCTGTTGCCTCCGAGGAAAACGAAGACATTATTCAGGTGCCGGGCGTTGGTTACAAACCCAACCATTACGTCGTACTGTTCGATCCGCTCGACGGCTCGTCCAATATTGATGTCAACGTATCGGTAGGAACCATTTTTGCCATTTACAGACGGATAAGCGACCCGTCCGGACCTCCATCGCAGGAGGATTTCCTTCAGCCCGGAAAACGCCAGGTTGCCGCGGGGTATGTGCTTTATGGCACATCTACCATTCTCGTTTATACCACCGGGCGCGGGGTAAACGGATTCACCCTCGATCCAAGTATCGGAGAATTCTGTCTGAGCCATCGGAATATGAGAATCCCTCAAAATGGCCAAAACTATTCGGTTAACCAGGGATACTACTCCAAGTTTGATCTGGAGATGCGCCGATATATTGATCACTGCTCCGATCAGAACTATGGACTTCGGTATATAGGCAGTATGGTTAGCGATATACACCGTATCCTGATACACGGAGGAATTTTTCTGTATCCGAGCACCCGAAAGTACCCGGGTGGAAAACTCAGACTGTTGTACGAATGTAACCCGCTGGCCATGATCATGGAACAGGCAGGTGGCAAGGCTATCAGTACCAGTCTGAAACGGATACTGGATATTACTCCCGACGAACTTCACCAGCGGTCAACCGTAGCACTGGGATCACCTGCTATGGTGGACGAACTGAGGGCATTCATTGAGCGTTACTCGGCGCTACCAATATAGCAGCCGGTGTGAACAAAGATGCATTTACAGCGTTCATTCGAATATGTTTATCACTGCACTCCTGTTTTCGCTTCTGATGATTAAGCCTGCACCGGCTGAACTGAGAATCTCTTTTTCCAACCTGAAAGAGGCCAAAGGACAACTCTATGTGGCTGTTTATGCCACCGAGCCTGACTTTTTGAATACAGCCAGGGTTTATGCAAAGCAGATTGTAGCGGTAAAACAGGCCGGCAATATGGAAATAACGTTCGCACTGCCTCCGGGCAAATACGCCGTCAGCTGCTTTCACGACGTGAACGGCAACGGAGAACTGGACACCAACCTGGTGGGTATCCCGTCGGAACCCTACGGATTTTCCAACAACGCAAGACCTCGCTTCCGCCCGCCATACTGGTCGGAAGCCAGTTTCAGTCTGTCAGGAGGTGCTGTACAGCACCCTGTCAGTCTCGATACCTGGTAGTTTACCTGCGTCTTGTATCAATAATATACTGAATCTTCCAGCCGTCACTGGTGCGCACCAGTTGAAACGAATTAGTACCCGTGTGTGAAACATCGCCATTCAGATAGAATGTATATGGTGCCCATACACTGGCGAGCAACTCTTCCACCAGTACCTTCCCGAAGGTAATTCGCTCTTCAATTTCATTTTTTCTGGGAGCCCCGATGAGTGATACGAACTCCGAAAAACTGTCGGTTTTTACCGTTTTTACAGCGCCCGTGCTGTCCGTTTTGCATGTTTGCAGAACCATATTACTCATACAGGCGCTCTTGAGCAGCACAGTATCGCCTTTGTTCATCCCTTCGAAAAAGCGATTAACCACTTCTCTCACTTCATGCTCCTGCGTTTGGGCAGTGGTTTGCTGTGCTCCCCAAAGGAGACATAATACCAGAATTGTATGCGATATTTTCATTGAACAAGTATTTTTGCCGAAATTCAGAATTGCTGCAAAAGTGGCCGAATTAGGAATACGGGAACAACAAACCAACGAATTTGACATAATTTTAACCGGAAGACATTCATGGAAGAGAAATTTGAGGCAATAATACAATCGGACAAACCAGTGCTGATTGACTTTTTTGCCACCTGGTGCGGCCCCTGCAGGGCAATGGCTCCGGTACTTTCTGAACTCAGGGCAAAGTTGGGCGACCGGGTTACGATTGTCGAGATTGATGTTGACGAGCACACAGACCTGGCAGTAAAGATGAGAGTCATGGGTGTTCCTACTTTCATGGTGTACAAGGACGGTCGTCAACTATGGTCGGAAGCAGGAACGTTTACCCTCGAAACCCTGAAAAAAATCATTGAAAATGCTGAAAATCAATAACTTGCTACCTATTTTGATTGCTGGCATCTTTATATGTTCCTGTACAGAAGAAAGATCTGCTCCCGAGGCAAAGCCCGGATCTGAAAAAAAAGGGGGTACAGCAGCGGTGGCTGATGAAGCTCCTGAATCGGCCCAGACTCGGGAAAAACAGGTCGAGCCGGCCAAACCTGCACTGGACACAGATTACCTGATGGGCAAGTTTGATCCGTCAAAGCACCCGGATTTCGTGACAGTGAAGGCACCCTATACCGACCGGCAGGGTATGATGTTGCGCCGAGAAGCCTTTGAGGCTTTCAGGGAAATGTGGAAAGCGGCCAAAAAAGAGGGTGTAGAGTTGAATATCAAGTCGTCAACCAGAAACTTTCAGCAGCAAAAGGCTATATGGGACGGCAAGTGGCAAAAGTACGCAAAAGAGAAACCGGGGAGCAAAGAGCGCGCCCTGAAGATACTGGAATATTCGGCTATGCCCGGCGCATCAAGGCATCACTGGGGTACCGATGTGGACCTGAACGACCTGAACAATACCTCCATGGAATCAGGTGGTAAATACAAGAAGGTATATGACTGGCTCGCGGCACACGCACACGAGTACGGGTTCTGCCAGCCCTATACTGCGGGCCGGGCCGCCGGTTACAAGGAGGAGAAGTGGCACTGGAGCTATATTCCGCTGAGCCAGGGCTACACAGAAAGATTCCGGGAACTGATTACCGACGAAGAATTTGGCGGATTTTCCGGTGCTTCGTCGGCGGTAGAAATTGAAGTGGTGAAAAACTATGTGCTGGGCATCAACGAAAAATGTCGGTGATATCAGCTTCTCTCGGCCAGTTCGAGCCAGCGCATCTCTTTTGTTTCAAGCATTTCCTGTAGTTCACCGAGCTCCTTCGACAATTTGGCAATGGCATCTGGAGCAAGGGCGGTATCATTGAAAGATTCCATGACTATACGTTTGCGCTCCTCCCCTGCTGCAATTTCCCGCTCCAGCTTCCGCATTTCGTTCTTCTCAGTGTTGGTGAGTCCGGCTTTGGGTGCAACAGGTACTGTAGCAGTGGCTTTTTCAGAAACAGATTTGTCGGTTGAAACCTGTTCAGCTCTCTTGATAGCCCTGTACTCGGCGTAGGTGCCGTTAAAATCGCGGATTTTTCCGCCTCCTTCGAATACAAAGAGGTGATCCACCAGGCGATCCATAAAATAGCGGTCGTGTGTAACCACCACCAGTACCCCCGGGTAATCCTCCAGAAAATCTTCGAGCACCTGCAGCGTGAGCACATCGAGGTCGTTGGTGGGCTCGTCGAGGATAAGGAAATTGGGGTTTTTCATCAGTACGGTAAGCAGATAAAGGCGGCGGCGTTCGCCACCACTGAGTTGACTCACGTATACCTGCTGTTGCCCGCGGGAGAAAAGGAAGCGCTCCAGCATCTGGGCTGCCGAAAGTTCCTTGCCTTTTTCCAGCGGAATATAATCGGCGATATCGCGTACGACGTCAATCACCCGCTTGTCTTCCGACATCCGGATACCTTCCTGTTTGTAGTGGCCGAACGTCACCGTATCCCCTGCCACCACTTTACCGGTATCGGGTTCGAGCATACCGGTCACAATTTCAAGGAAGGTTGATTTGCCTGCGCCGTTTTGTCCGACGATACCCAGCCTTTCCTTTCTTTTAAATTTGTAGGAGAAATTGTCGAGAATACGCTTGTGTCCGAATGTTTTACTGATATTGTGCAGTTCCACGATTTTGCCACCCAGCCAGGTTTCCTTGATGGCGAGCCTCATTTCCTCCGGTTTCTTCTTCAGAGAGTCGAGAACATCTTTCTTGTCGTAGTAAGCATCCACACGGGCTTTGGCCTTGGTGGTTCGGGCCTGTGGCGACCTGCGTACCCAGTCGAGTTCCCGTTTAAGGAGTTTGTTCTGCCGGTCGTAGGTAACTGCCTCTACCTCCTCCCTGGTCGCCTTTTTTTCCAGATAATCGGCATAAGAGCCTGAGTATCTGCGAATTATTCCACCTTCGAGTTCTATGATACTGTCGCACACATTTTCGAGAAAGTAGCGATCGTGTGTCACCATGAACAGCGTCAGGTTGGGCGTCTGCAGGTATTCCTCCAGCCATTCGATCATTTCGATATCGAGGTGGTTGGTGGGCTCGTCGAGGATGAGGAAATCGGGCTCGTCGAGCAGGATTTTTACCAGCGCGAGTCTTTTCTGTTGACCGCCGGAGAGTGTATTTACCTTCTGTTCGAAGTCGTCGAGGCGGAAGCGGAAGAGCAGTTCCTTGACCTTTGCTTCGAAAGACCACGCATTTTGCATATCCATTTCTGCCATAGCCTCCTGCAGTTCCTCCGCTTTTTCGGGGTGTGCGAGCGCTTTTTCGTAGCGCTTGACAATTCTGACCAGCGGATTGGCCGGATCGAGGACAGCAGACAGGACATCCAGCTCGGGGTGAAACCGGGGTTCCTGATCGAGCCAGCCGATACGGATATCCTTCCTGAGTATAATTTTCGCACGTTCCCCCTCGGAGCCCTCCAGTCCGGCAATTACCCGCATGAGGGTTGTTTTACCAGTTCCGTTTTTGGCAATGAGGCCGATTTTCTGTCCCTTGTCTATATAGAGGCTGAGATTTTGGAACAGCATTTTTTCACCATAACTTTTGGTGATATTTTCGAGTGTAAGAAAATTCATGATCAAAGATTAGGCGGCGAAGGTAGGGGTTTTCCGGGCAGCGGGCAGAACATTCCAATGTGTTAGAGAAAAACGTATATTTATGTTAGAGCTTGTTCAGGATTCTCTGCCGTTGGCAAAAACAGGCTTATTTTTTGTCAGTTTTTGCATTTTTGAAGGCGCATAGCCGGAGCTACGTAACTGAAAAAAGGTGAAAAATGAGACGTTTTTGACTCGGCGGGAGAATCCTGAACAAGCTCTAAATGACTGCGCAAGGTGCCATAAAAGTCCGGACGAGCACGGAGAAGGAGAAGAGGACAAGCACGAAGAGAAAAATCGTCACAGTACAGCTCGTGACGATGACTGATTCTGACAAACTGTTTAAAAGACAATTAAAAGTAGCAAAAAAAACTCTATAATTTTGATATACTATACTTTTTAATGACTTTTGTAGCGAGAAAGACACTTTTGCTTTTTTCCAATGTGCCGGTCATTACCGACAGAAAACACTCATTCAAATTTAATTCGTATGTTTCAAAAACAACTTAAATCGTGCCTCCTGCTGGCAGTTGCCCTGTTATTTTGGGGTAGTGCTGCCATAGCGCAGCGGCAAATCAGCGGCAGGATAACCGATGCCGAGACAGGCGATCCGCTTATCGGCGCCAGTGTCATCGTAACGGGCACCACCGTTGGCTCAATAGCCGATGTTCAGGGCAACTTCCGCCTTTCACTCCCGGCTGATGCAAAATCTATTCGTATAACTTACACTGGTTATACCGAGCAAACTATTGAGGTTGGAGCAAGTACTACCTACGAGATAAGGCTGCTCCCGGGTGTAGCACTTACAGAAACTGTGATTATTGGCTACGGCCGTGTAAAAAGAGAAGATCTCACAGGTTCCGTTGTGGCTGTAACACCAAAAGAATTCAACAAGGGAGCAATTACCGGTCCGCAGGAATTGCTGGCAGGCAAAGTTGCCGGCGTGCAGGTGACCACAGGTGCCGACCCTGGCGGTGGTGCCACTATCCGTATCCGCGGTGGTTCATCCCTGAGTGCCACCAACGACCCGCTGATTGTTATTGACGGTGTTCCGGTTGCAAACGACGATATCGCCGGAGCGCGTAACGTCCTCAACGTTGTCAACCCGAACGATGTGGAAAGCATTACCGTATTGAAAGATGCCTCTGCTACCGCCATCTACGGTTCACGCGCCTCCAATGGTGTTGTGATGATTACCACTAAAAAAGGTAACTCAAAAAAGGAACTCCGCACCGAGTACAATGGCAGCGTAGCGTTCAGTAATATCGTACAGACTGCCGATGTACTTTCTGCTGATGAGTACCGCGATCTGATTTTCGCCCGCTTTGGAGAAAATCACCCCGCCCGTGCCCTGCTTGGAAGCGCCAATACCGACTGGCAAAGCGAAATATACCAAACCGGTATCATGCAAGACCACAACCTGTCGCTTTCAGGTGGCATCGGCAAGATTCCTTTCCGCGTATCCTGGGGTCTTACCGACCGCGATGGCATCCTGAAAACAGACAATTTCAATCGTCTGACAACCGCCGTCAACATGAACCCGACCTTCTTCAAGGATATGTTGCAGGTAAATGTCAACTTCAAGGCGATGTCTGACAAGAACCACTTTGCTGATCGTGGAGCTATCGGATCTGCCTTCCAGTTCGACCCGACACAACCCACCACGGTAACCGATGGACCTTACGGAGGTTACTACACCTGGCTGAATAACGATGGTAACCCGAACACACTGGCAACTGCCAATCCGCTGGCATTGCTCTACATGAAAAACGATGAGTCACAGGTAAGCCGCTACCTGCTTAATGCCTCCGCTGACTACCGTTTCTGGTTCCTGCCGGCCCTTCATGCCAACCTGAACGTCGGTTACGACCGTTCTTATGGTTCTGGTTCCGTATTTATCCCGGCCGATGCCGCTTTTGCATTTTCCACAGGTGGCCGCGATGAAGTTTATAACCAGACCAAGCGGAACAAACTGATTGAGTTTTACCTGAATTACGCCAAGAGTTTTGGCAAAAACAACCTCGACGTAATGGGTGGTTACTCCTGGCAGCACTTCTACCGCAACAACTACGCGTTCGCTACCAATGTGGACAAGTCGCAGGTGCTTCGCCCGGCTGACAGCACACCCAAAGAGTACTATCTGCTCTCACTGTTCGGACGTTTGAATTATTCCTTCAACGATCGTATCTTCCTGACAGGTTCTGTGCGCCGTGATGGCACATCCCGCTTCTCTGAAGATAACCGCTGGGGTCTGTTCCCGGCCGCAGCAGTCGCAGTCAAGGCTGTTGACCGCCCGAATGCCACGTTCTCCAGTATGAAGCTGCGTCTGGGCTACGGTGTAACTGGTCAGCAGGACATCAACAGCGACTACTACCCGTATCTGGCGCGTTATCTGGCCAGCACACCAACTGCCCAGTACCAGCTCGGCAACCAGTTTATCCAGACACTGCGCCCTGAAGGCTACGATGCCAACATCAAGTGGGAAGAAACCACTACTTACAATGCTGCCATTGACTACGGATTCTGGGGTAACCGCGTAACCGGTGCCATCGAAGTGTATCTGCGCAAGACAAAGGATTTGATTAACTACATTCCGGTTGCAGCAGGTACCAACCTCACCAACTTCATCAACACCAACGTAGGAGATCTGGAAAACCGCGGTATCGAATTCTCTCTGAATACCACTCCGTGGCAAAGCGACAAGGGAAACTGGACGTTCGGATTCAACGTGGCCTATAACGAGAATAAAATCACCCGCCTGACCAAAACGGAAGACCCCAATTATCAGGGTGTCAACGTAGGCGGCATAGCAGGTGGTGTAGGCAATACCATTCAGATTCACAGCGTTGGGTACCCGGCAAATTCGTTCTTCGTTTACGAACAGGTATATGATGCACAGGGAACACCCATCGAAGGACTGTATGTTGACCGCAACGGCGATGGAAAACTTACACCCGACGATCGCTACCGCTACGAAAAGCCGGCTCCAAACTACCTGGTAGGCTTCACTACCGGACTTAATATCGGCAAATTCGACTTCTCCACAGCCGGTCGCGCCAATCTGGGTAACCATATCTACAACAACAATCTGTCGAACAACGCATACTACAACCAGCTCTATGGAAGTACAAATGTGTTGCGCAACGTGTTGACACCCACTGCATCCGTTGATTTCACTGTACCACAGTATTTCTCTGATTACTTCATCAGCGACGCCTCGTTCTTCCGGATAGATCACGTGACGGCAGGTTATACGTTCAATCTCAACCGCCGCATACAGTCGCTGCGCTTGTCTGCCACCGTACAGAATCCGCTGCTGATTACCAACTACGACGGACTTGATCCGGAGGTATTCGGTGGAATTGACAACAATGTTTACCCCCGTGCACGCACGTTCCTCCTCGGACTGCGCGCTAACTTCTAATTCTAAACGACAAAATATATGAAACTGCTGACAATCAAAAACATGCTCTTCGTGGCTGCAGTATCCCTGACAGCCGTGTCGTGCTTCAAAGATCTGAACACTGTGCCGATTGATCCGGACGAGATCACATCCGCGGCAGTGTACGAAAACCCTGCAGCCTATAAGCAGGTACTCTCAAAACTGTATGCCGGTCTGGCTGTGAGCGGACAGGAAGGCCCGGCGGGTCGTCCGGATATCGCAGGTATTGATGAAGGTTTCTCCACCTACCTGCGCCAGTACTGGAAAGCCCAGGAATTACCCACCGACGAGGCAGTTATTGCCTGGAACGACGGTAACATCCAGGACTACCACCAGCAAGACTGGGATGCCAACAACGAGTTCATCACCGCCATGTATAACAGGATTTATTACCAGATCTCTCTGTGTAATGAGTACCTGCGCGAAACAACCGTAGAAAAACTCGACGGTCGTGGTGCCGATGCAGCCCTGAAGGCTGAAGTAGCTCAATACCGCGCAGAAGCACGCTTCCTGCGCGCACTCAGCTACTGGCATGCGCTCGACCTGTTCCGGAACGTGCCTTTCGTGACAGAAAACGACAAAGTGGGCTCCTTCTTCCCGGTTCAGTACAATGCAGAACAACTCTCCGACTTTATCGAATCTGAACTGAAAGATATCGAAAGCGGACTGGCTGCTCCCCGCCAGAACGAGTATGGCCGTGCTGACAAGGCTGCAGCATGGACACTGCTTGCCAAACTTTACCTGAACTCTGAGGTGTACACCGGACGCAACCGCTACAATGACTGCAATTCCTACTGCCAGAAGGTTATTGATTCCGGATATACGCTGCAACCTGAATACACACAGTTGTTCATGGCTGACAACCAGAATGCAGCGGGCATTATCTTCCCTGTTCTGTTCGACGGACTTAAAACGCAGACATGGGGTGGCATGACTTTCCTCGTACACGCAGGCGTGGGCGGTAGCATGAAAGCTTCAGACTTTGGTATTGACGGCGGCTGGGGTGGTATCCGTACTACCAGTGCGCTGATTAACAAATTCACAGCTGCAGGCATCGAATCAGTGGTGGTAGCCCCTACAGAAGGCAATACTGCCAGCTACCAAAAAATTTACGTTCCGGGTAACTACCAGGGATGGAACCCCGCCGGTGCTGCAAACCTTACTTCTCCGGCCGGAAATAATACCTATGAAGGGTATATTTACTTCCCGGAAGACAACTCACCGTTCAAGCTCACACTCGGTCCCGACTGGAACAATAACTTTGGTGACAATGGTGCCGACGGCACGCTCGACCAAAACGGAGCAAATATTTCTGCTCCAACCACCGGCTTCTACAAAATCAACGTGGATATGACCAACCTGACCTATACGCTGCAAAAAACAGAGTGGGGTCTCATCGGTGATGCCACCGCAGGGGGCTGGGGAGAAGATCAGAACATGACGTACAACTCCACTTCCGGCGCGTGGGAAATTACAGCCAAACTGGAAGGCGGCAAAGATGTAAAGTTCCGTGCCAACGATGACTGGGCGCTGAACTACGGCGATGACAGCGCTAACGCCACGCTTGAACAAAACGGTGCCAATATCAAAATCCCGTCAGGCGGAACGTACCAGATCAAACTGTATCTGGACAAACCAGACTATACCTATTCCATTGAGAAACTCTCTCTGGATGGCCGCGCCCTGTTCTATACCGACGGACAGTCGCTCGAAATTGCCGATATATCGCAGTTTACAGAAGGTTACGCACTGGCCAAGTACAGAAACGTTACATCCGCAGGTGTAGCCGGCTCTCACCCAACCTTCGTTGATAACGACTTCCCGCTGTTCCGTATTGAAGATGTACTCCTGATGAAAGCCGAGGCACTACTTCGCAGCGGCGGTTCATCTTCAGAGGCAGCTCAACTGGTGAATACCGTACGTCAGCGCGCCTATGGGGGCGGAACAGCAGCTAACGTTAACTCTTCCGACCTGACACTTGACTTCATCCTTGATGAGCGTGCCCGTGAACTGTACTGGGAAGGACATCGCAGAACAGACCTGGTTCGTTTCGGCAAATTCAGTGAAACAAGCTACCTGTGGCCATGGAAAGGAGGGGTAAAAGAAGGCGTTTCCACTTCGAAATACCTCGATATCTTCCCTATTCCTGCTTCTGACCGCGGCGCGAACCCGAATCTGCAACAAAATCCGGGCTATTAATTTTTCACTCTCTCTCCGATTATTTCGGGAATGATGCCCATCTGTATCATTCCCGGAGTTTCGGGATAAATATCAAAAACATGAAAAAATTTCTTGGTTTCATATTTGGCACAGCCCTTCTGCTCTCCGCCTGCTCGGAACAGACCAAGGACCCTGTACTGCAACTGGGTGCTGCGCCCGCAATCACTGCACCGGCAGCAAGCGCTGCCTTCACCCTCACAGAGAGTAAGGCAAATGATATTTTCTCGGCTTTTACCTGGACAGCAGGCTCCTACGGTTTTGATGCAGCAGTAAGCTATACCCTCGAGCTCGACAAAGCGGGTAATAATTTTGCCGATCCGGTAGTAGTTGGCACGGTGAATGCACTCTCGCTGGATGGCGTGACCAACGGCAAAATAAACAATATCCTGCTCTCAAAGGGCCTGCCCGCCGACGAAGCCTCCAATATTGAGTTTCGCCTCGCTGCCCGCGTGAACCCGGATGTGGAAGTGGTTTACTCTGCACCGGTTTCCGTTCGTATCACTCCTTATCCTGTTATTATCGTGTATCCGCAACTGCAGGTACCCGGCAGCTATCAGGGCTGGAACCCCGGCGACAACAACACCATCATCTTCTCCGCACGCAGCGATGAAAAGTATGAAGGCTATATCTACTTCGCCAACCCGAACGAGAAATACAAGTTTACCAAAGGACCAAGCTGGGCAAACAACTGGGGCGACAACGGTCTCGACGGCACACTTGAAAAAGACGGCGCCGACATCCCGCTGGCCGATGCAGGACTATACAAAATGAACGTTGACCTCAACGCACTCACGCACAGCAATCTGAAAACCAGCTGGAGTATCATTGGAAGTGCCGTCGGCGGATGGGACGTGGATAAAAATATGACCTACGATCCGGCCACCCGCAAGCTGGTAGCCACCCTCGATCTCGTTCAGGGTGAAATGAAATTCCGCGCCAATAACGACTGGGCAGTAAACCTCGGCGACAACGATGCCAACCGATCGCTGGAGTATGGCGGTGCCAATATCGCAGTAGCCGAAAGCGGTAACTACACTATTGAGCTGAACCTCGGCAATGCAGTTTACAGCTATAAACTGACGAAAAACTGAGTACAAGTTCAGAAAATATTACAGACTCGGGGGCTACCATCGGTAGCCCCCTTCCATATACATCCACCACTGGCAGACTGTCCGGACTGGAAGCTCTGCGGGGGCTGGCAGCTCTTGTATTGGTTATTTTTCACGTTCGCTACATTCCCAGTCTGGAAGTACCCCCCAGGCTGGAGCGCATCATCTCTCATTTTGGTTCAGGCGTGCCATTTTTTTATGCCATAAGTGCATTCTCCCTCATGCTAGGGTACGAAAACTGCCTTGACAAACCGGGCGGACTCGCAAAGTTCTTCAAAAGACGCTTTTTTCGTATCACTCCCTTATTTTACTTCATGCTCTTGGTATGGCTATTGGTTAATACAGTATACCTGCACTCTCCGCCAAATTGGCGTGCAATACTGTCCAGCATGACTTATACGTTTGGATTACTGCCCGGGCAGCACGAAGGTATCGTGTGGGCAAGTTGGTCTATAGGCGTTGAATGGATATTTTATGCTCTTTTCCCAATTCTCATCCTTCTTACCAGCAACCTGAGACACGCAGTTTTATTCTTTGTTGTGAGTTTGGCCATTTCTGTTAATACGCCTGTATTACTTACTGGTATTAACCCGGCAGCTTCCTCATTTTCATACTTGTGCTTTCTAAATCATCTTGTCTTTTTTAGCTCAGGAATTCTGGCTTTTCGTATTGTTCGTCCCAGCCGTGATCAGACAGCTGAATGGATTGTTCACGCCAAACCATGGGTATCGTGGATAATCCTTGTAGCAGGTATAATCTGGTTAATCTCTGGCTGGAAAGCCCCTTTCCAAACATACCTGGACAGGCTATCGCTGGGAGTATACTGGGTAGCCGGTGCATGGTGTGCATTTCTCGTATGTATATCAACAGGGCGCCTGTGGATACTGGACAATATAATACTCAGGCAAGCCGGCAAATTAAGCTTCGGTCTTTACCTGTTGAATCCACCAATCATCTATGCCTTGTCAGAGAGTGGTTTTTATCGCGGAGTCTATGCAGTTTTTCCGGAAAAATGGCTTCGTTTTTCGATATGTTCTATGGCATCTATGGTTCTGATCTGGCGTGCAGCACTACTGGCGTACAATTTAATTGAAAGGCCGGGCATACAACTCGGAGAGCGAATTATTTGAACGAGTCAAAAATGAGTACCTTGATGTGCGAAAATCAAAGAACAAGAGTTTGCACATATTATCTTAGAGCTTGTTTCGTAAAATGACGTTTGCCAACTAAATTGCAGAAATGGAAGTTTTGTTCGAAAATGAAGGAGTTTGTCCGTGTTGCGATCAGAATACAAAATTTGTAGCCCGCAACGAGTGGTACAGAGATCATTACCTCTGTGCTTCATGCGCATGTATACCCAGAGAACGGGCGCTGATGTACTGTGTAGAGAAGTTCTATCCGGATTGGCGCAAGGCTACTATTCACGAATCATCACCAGGTGACCGGGGAGCCTCTGTAAAATTCTTGAACCAGGCTCCCGGATATATAGGGTCTTATTACTTCCCCGATGTACCTGCAGGATCAATACATATGGGCTGGAGAACCGAAAATATAGAGCAGCTGACTTTCCCGGACTCCAGTCTGGATCTTCACATAACACAGGATGTTCTCGAACATGTATTCGATCCGGCTGCGGCTTTCAGGGAGATAGCGCGCACACTGCGCCCAGGGGGTATGCATATTTTCACAACACCATTGGTAAACAAGGATTATCCATCAGAAGTCTGTGCCAGATTAAAGCCGGATGGAGGCGTGGAATACCTTCGCGAGCCCGAATATCACGGAAATCCGATATCAGGTGATGGCTCCCTTGTTACTTACCGTTGGGGATATGATATTTGTGAATTTATTTTCCGGTCAAGCGGATTGTTCACAGAGTTGATTTACCTGGATATCATCGAAAACGGCATACGCGCCGAATTTATTGAGGTACTTATTACGAGAAAGCCCATTGGATAAAATCAAAAAAAAACTGAAAACCAGCGTGAAAAGATTCACCGGACTGAAGGTATCCGGCCGACAACATATAAATCCTGATGTCCCCACCAATATCCTGGCCTTATGAGTCGCGGATAGGCGTCAGGAAGTACATTTTTTATCTGCTCTAACACAAAGGGAATAGTTACAATTGTCTGACCATAGTCCTCTGTAGATAGATCTCCCTGTTCACTTGCTGCCCAGAACCATATACCTGAATCCGGAATAGCTGGATTATTAAAATGATGCCTGCTGGCAGCTCCATGCGTTGTGAAAACCAGAAAGCCCGAATCATCAACACAACTCCAGAGAGTTTTGAGCCATCTGGACCAGGTGGAAGGCGGCATGTGTGAAAAGAAGGACAGTGCAAACACTATCTGAAACTTTCTGTCACCGGGGAAATCGTCGGGGGATGTAGTCGACTGCAGTATCTGTACTCCGAAATTTTTGGCATTAAAAGCGTTAGCTTCCACATGAATATCGGAAGAAACCACGTTCCATGGATACATTATCTCGGGAAGATGGCGTGTTACACAGCCAAAGCCGGAGGCAAATTCCAATATGGAAAAGTCAGGTCTTTTGGCAAATCCCAATTCATCAAATACTATACGAGATAGTTGCTCTGCAGAATTCCTAGCATCGCGGAAATAGTACTCTATAGCACTTTGACGATCTTTGAAACTGGGATTCTCCAGGAGGAATCGGAGAATATAATCTTCCTCATGCAATGCAGCATCAACCCCTGCAACACTGGCTTCCGAGCGTGCTCGTGCGTGCAAATCTTCTGATATATACATTATTCGCTTAATCCAGAGACTGGTTAGCTACCTTGGCGGCCTCAACCATTTCCTGATACTCCCTCGGAGTCAGGTTATCCATACAGAAGTTAATCGGATTGATCGGATTGCCGCGATAGTGCACTTCGTAATGGAGGTGAGGGGCCGTAGAGAGACCTGTATCGCCGACTTCTCCGATTTTCTGGCCTTTGGTGACCTTCTGACCAACACGAACGTTGATACGGCTCATGTGTCCATAGAGCGTTACGTATCCGAAGCCGTGACTGATTTTTACACAGTTTCCGTAGCCATGATGCCAGCCTGTCTCGGTTACAACACCATCTCCGGGTGCCTGAATAGCCGTTCCTACACGGGCGGGGAAGTCAAGACCAGCGTGAAATTTCTTGATTTTGTAAACCGGGTGAATCCGGTATCCGAATCCGGAAAGCGTACCTATTGTTTTCTGGAGTTTGTCCTCCCTCACCGGTTTAACACTGGGGATAGAAGCGAGCATATCAGTTTTGCTTCTGGCCAAGGACTGTATAGTATCGAGTGATTTACTCTGCATTACAAGTTGTCTGCTGAGGAAATCTATTCTCGTAAGTGCCTCACCTACTGCAGCGCCCCCGAACTTGAAGGCATCGACCTCGGGATGAGCAGTATGCCCTCCCGTTCCGGCCTCCCATATATCCTTGTCAACAGGATCCATACCGAAAACCATCCGGTGTACATTGGCATCGCGCTCATGAATATTGTTCAATACCTTTGACATTACCTCTACCTGACCGCTCATCTGCTTGTATTTGGATTCCATCTGCTCTATCTCGCGCATCAAATCCGCCTCCCGGGGTGAGGGGAAGAGTGTGTAGAACACGGCGAGCATAGCGAGGGATGTCACTATGACAACGGAGAACAGGCCAAAAGCCTGCCAGATCCTGGTCTTGACCGGAACTACTACCTTTTCGTAGGTAAGCGTGTGAATGTTGTAAACAAACTTTTCTTTCCTGCCCATAAAGCTCATTGTTTGCCAGGCAAATCCATGACTGCCTTGTCATAAATTTTGTCAATCTCAGGCGGACGAAACGCACTTGGTGAGGGTTAAGGTGGTTCGCCTTGATTTCCTGGTCGGTTAAAGAAGCGCGGGGATAAAAACGCTTCTTTCGGATTATTCAGAAAACGGAAATACCAGCGGACCTACTCTCAATATTCAGTGCTAAAGATTAGGTAAAGCCCGGCATTAAAGTAGCCGGGGCTGGTTTTTCCAGGGTTGTTTTCCCGGATTCGGGCGAATAAGAATCGCAGCGTTGAGGCTACTAATCATTCAACCAATTCCTTGGAAAGGCAAAAAAACGACTTTTTTCAGAAAAAAACAAATCTCCGCTTTTTTTTAACACAGTGCCACTTGCCATCCAATTACCTCCACTGGTTTATTCCGGAGCTGCTGTAGAGTGACAAGGCACTGATTCTTACGCTCATATAGCGCGTAAGCGGGAGGCGATACACCATATCCAGGAGTTCGGCCTCGGAGTCGGCGCAGAAGACTACCCACAGTTTTGAGTCCTGCAGCGAAAGAGAGTAATTCAATACTTTTCCCTCGCTAATCAGACGATTTACGAGGTTACGTTGTAACGGAATTTTGTAGATGAATTCTTCTGACAATTCTGATGGAAGTGTAAAATCCACCATGTACTGTAAAGGTCCGTTGTTCTCCATTTAGTTATACTGATTTTTGCAAGTGCCCGGTAAGGGCCAGTTTTTCAAAAGTTTCGAGATATTTCTTACAAATATTATTCCAAAAATGCATCTCCGGGGTTATTTTATTATTTTCCCCTGATCAGTTGGGCAGCAGAACGAGTCTAGTGAGCTGTAATACCGAGTGCTTTCAGTGTTTCGAGATCGAGATTTCCGACAGGCAATCCTTTGTCTTTCTGAAACTTGGCAAGAGCGGACTTGGTACGTTCACCCATAACGTTATCCGGAGTACCCTGAAAATAACCGGCTTTGAGCAATGCTGCCTGTACCTGTTTTATAGTATAGGCTGGCATTCTGTCAGGACAAAGTACTTCGCGCCATGCAGTGAAGCCGCCAGGCCTGACAAGTTTTCTTCTGGTAACTGTGATATACTCGGCGGGAACGTCTTCTGATTTCAGGGATGCTTCTTTTTTTACTGATTTTACATTAAAAGGCGCTGTTTCAGCCGGAACAGTTTCTTCCCTGATGGCTGGAGGGCTTACCATTACATTCTTTTTTACCGTTACATACTCTGGTGTAACGGTCGCTTCTCCAATGGGCACTTCTGTCTTGGCGCGCCTGATTGTCATGGGTCTGTATTCGGCAGGAATTTTTTCCTCCTTGATGTACGTATCCTTGATCAGTTTTTTCACTGTACGCGTACCCATTTTGGCGGGAACCTCCACCGTTTTGATACAGCCTGCATCGGCAACACCCGATCCGTCGCAGCCTTTGTTGACACGTTTGGTAATGGTTGCATATTCTGCCGGAGTTTCGACCATACACCAAACGTAACAGTCATCCGGATTTGCTCCGAGACATGTGGCATCTGCAAGTTTTTTCACCCATTTTACACCAGCCGGCTTAACCTCCACCCGCTCGGTGACCGACTCGTAGGCTGGTTGCAGCACCTCCAGTCGGGTATGCGCAGCTTCCACGACATAAGATATGACAGTATCCTTGTAGGTAGCCGGCATAACGACAAACCGTATTTCTTCAGGCTTGACCAGTATATTTTCAGTTACTGTTTCATAAACGGAGTTGTTGTTACCAGGCGATTTAACCATCACTCTGTCCTCTACCACTTCATATTTGGCAGGTTCCGATATGAGTCGCCTGCCCGCAGGTTTTATCTCCAGTTGATCAACCCTGGCTTCAAGTTCGGCAGGTACGGCAGTCAGACGCTTGTAGCCAGCCCTGACCAGTACCTGTTCTGTTGCATTCTCGAACTGATCGGGCATCAGGCACTTGGCATAGCACTTTCCGGGCATGGCGTTCGGAGGTGAATCCTGAGCAATGACAGAAGTATTTAATAAGGCCAAAGCGAAGACAAAGACGAGTAAAGGTTTCATAATCAATTTTTTGCGCGGGATGCAGAAGGTTTGAACGCGACTACAGGGTGTACAAAAGTAGGAGTGTCGCTGACAAATTTCTGTTATTTTTTAATATCATCTCCTGATCTTGGGATAACAAATAAAAAACTTCGTAATCAGTTGAGTGTAAAGGGGTACATCCGAGCACTGGTCTATGGGCACCACGGAGCCGTTTTTAAACAGGATTTTAATCTGATCCCTGCTATCGTCGTAAGCTCGGTTACTTTCAGAGCCGGTAATAATCAGGGATCCGGGATCTGTCTTGTCTCCGTATTCCCGGGCCACCATTTCACGAATTTGCTGCTCGTACCCGGGGAGCACGGGCTCATTGAACCACTCCAGCCTGAACAGTCTCCTGTCGAGAATACCTCCCGAAAGGAAGGACAGTATAAAGTCGTCTGATTCCGACCAGTATTTGATTGCCGCGGTAATATCGTTATCGTCGAGCCGGAGAAAATGACTCAGGAGCTCTTCATTCTTGATTTGTTCGCCGGGTTTCCGGTACAGGAACCAGTGAAGATGCCTGGGCGCCTCCAGATCTTTCCCCTCAAGCGCCAGCGCGCGCGCGCGCCTGAGTGTATTAATGAGCATGTGCTCGGCTGCAACCCCTGTTTTGTGCAGATAGACTTGCCAGTACATCAGGCGACGGGCTATCAGAAATTTTTCAACGCTGTATATACCCTTTTCCTCCACAACGAGTTGCCCGTCGTGTACATCCAGCATTTTAATTATCCGGTCGTAACCGATAACGCCCTCACTGACACCGGTAAAAAAGCTGTCGCGGTTCAGGTAGTCCATCCGGTCCATGTCCAGTTGCCCGGAAACAAGCTGATGCAGAAACCTTTTCGGGTGTTCATCGTTAAATATGGAGATGGCAAGCTCGAGTTTACCGTCGAGTTGTTTATTCAGTTCCTCCATTATCCACAGAGAAATCTGTTCATGATGCATTTCCACCAGCGTGTGCTCCAGCGCATGGGAGAAGGGCCCATGACCAATATCATGCAACAGAATGGCCACACAGGCTGCTTCGGCCTCTTCATCCGTGATCAGTACGCCTTTCTGTCGCAGCGTTTCAATAGATTCCTGCATCAGATGCAGTGCACCCAGCGCATGATGAAAACGGGTGTGGAGAGCGCCCGGATAAACAAACGGCGCCAGGCCCAGTTGCCTGATTCTCCGAAGTCGCTGGAAAAAGGGGTGGTCAATCAGCCCCAGCAGCAAGCCCCCCGGAACCGACACAAACCCGTACACGGGATCGTTGAATATCTTTTTTCTGCCATTCATTACCAGTGCAAAGTTCGGGTTTTTTGTGTGATGTTCAACATAAATGTACCTTGCCATTCGTTCTTGTAGTTTCTACAGGAATAAACAATTAATCGAAATACCACATCAAGATGGAAAAGATCAAAATTCTTTGGGCCGATGACGAGATAGATCTCCTCAAGCCGCATATTATTTTCCTGCAGTCAAAGGGTTACGACGTTGTTACTGCTTCAAACGGACATGATGCCGTCGAAATCTACGGAGAACAGTCCGCCGATATTGATGTGGTTTTTCTGGACGAAAGTATGCCCGGTCTAACCGGCCTCGAAGTACTGCCCCGTATCAAGGAGAAAAACCCTTCCGTACCAGTGGTTCTTATTACAAAAAATGAGGCCGAACACGTCATGGAAGATGCTATCGGATCTCAAATTTCCGATTATCTCATCAAGCCCGTCAACCCGAATCAGATACTGCTCACGCTAAAAAAGCTGATTGACAACAAGCGGCTCGTGAGCGAGCGCACTGCCATGGATTACCAACAGGAGTTCAGGCAAATTTTTATGCAGATTACATCGGGGCTCGACCACAGCGAATGGGTGGATGCATACCGCAAAATTGTAAACTGGGAACTGCGCGTGGATGCCAATCAGGCAAGCACTGTGAATGAAATACTCTCCCAGCAAAAAGAACAGGCCAACACCGAGTTCGCCAAATATGTGAACAACAACTATTTTGACTGGGTTGACCGGAACAAGGAGGTGGGACCTGTTATGTCGCACTCCATGATGCGCAAACACATATTCCCCCACGTTAGCAACGGAACTCCCACTATCGTGCTGCTGCTCGACAACCTGAGGTATGACCAGTGGAAAACTATTGAACCAACACTCAACGAACTTTTCAAGACCGAAAATGAGGGGTACTTCTTCAGTATTCTCCCGACAGCCACGCAGTACAGCCGGAATGCTATTTTCGCCGGTATGATGCCCTCGGATATTGAAAAAAACTTCCCGGATAAATGGAAAAACGACTCGGAAGAGGGCGGAAAAAACCTTTTTGAAGACTTTTTTCTCGGCAAACAGATTGAACGCGATTTCCGCAAACCTGTCAAGTGGGACTATGTCAAAGTGACCAATGTAACACATGGCAAAGATCTGAATGACAACATCCTGCACTACCTGAATAACGACCTGACGGTTATTGTCTATAATTTTATTGACATGCTCTCGCACGCACGTACGGAGATGGAAGTACTCAAGGAACTGGCCGGCGACGAACGTGCATACAGGTCTCTGACACGTTCCTGGTTTCTTCACAGTCCGCTGTGGACGGCCCTGCAGCGGCTCGAAGGTCGTGACGTTCAATTGTTTGTAACCACCGACCACGGTACGATTCGGGTACAAAGACCCTCAAAAGTGGTCGGCGACCGCGATACCACCACTAACCTGCGGTACAAGGTGGGTCGTAACCTTCAATATGAAAGCCGGGACGTACTGGTGATTAAAGATCCGCATAAAGCAGGATTGCCGAGGCCCAATATCAGCAGCTCCTTTATCTTTGCGAAGGAAGATTACTTCTTCCTGTACCCGAACAACTACAATCACTTTTACAACTATTACCGCAACACTTTCCAGCACGGGGGTATTTCTCTTGAAGAAATGATCTGCCCTGTTGTGCGCCTAAGAAGCAAGTAAATCGCCATGCTCAGAATTGCTGTACTGTTTTTCCTTGTCCCTTTCGTCGCTTTCGCACAGAAGCCGGCAAAACCCAATTCCGCCGACCTGCATACAGCTATCAAAACGCTGAATGTTCTCGGATCTGTCTTGTACGTAGCCGCTCACCCCGACGACGAAAATACCCGCATGATCAGTTATCTGAGAAATGAGAAGCTGTACGATGTGACTTATCTTTCTCTGACCCGCGGCGATGGCGGCCAGAATCTGATTGGCCCTGAAATAAGGGAGTTGCTGGGTGTCTTGCGCACGCAGGAACTGCTCATGGCCCGCTCTGTTGACGGCGGCAGTCAGCTGTTCAGCCGCGCCAACGATTTCGGCTATTCAAAAAGTCCGGAAGAAACGCTGCGGTTCTGGAACAAGGATGAAGTACTGGCCGATGTAGTATGGGCCTACCGCAAAACACAGCCCGATGTGGTCATAAACCGCTTCAATCACGACAAAAAATACGACACGCACGGGCACCACACGGCATCTGCCATGCTTTCGGTCGAAGCCTTTGATCTGGCCGGAAAAACTGATGCCTACCCGGATCAGTTGAAATTTGTTTCACCATGGCAGGCCCGCCGACAGTTTTTCAATACTTCCTGGTGGTTCTATGGCAGTCAGGAGGCTTTCCAGAAAGCCGACAAAAGCAGTCTCTGGCCTGTTGACATGGGTGTTTGGCTTCCGTTAAAAGGGAAAAGCAACGGCGAAGTTGCCGCCGAAAGCCGTTCCATGCACCGGTGCCAGGGGTTTGGCATGCTTAGTACCCGCGGCTCAGCCATAGAATATCTCGATTTTGTAAAAGGCGAAAGACCGGGCAATACGGATATTTTTGATGGCGTCAATACAGCCTGGTCCAGGGTGAAAGGTGGAGAGCCAATCGGCGCTCTGCTCGCTGAAATTGACCAAAAATTCCGACCCGAAAATCCGGCTGCATCGGTTCCGGACCTGCTCAGAGCAATGGAGATGATCAGTGCTCTGCCCGATGGTATCTGGCGAAACAAGAAGCTGGAAGAGATCAAGGCTGTCATTCAGGGATGCCTGGGGCTCTATCTGGAAGCAACTGCCTCCGAACCGGTTGTGGCACCGGGAGATAATGTAAAAATCAGGTTCGAGTGTATAGCCCGCGCCGGCGGCGCTGAAGTAATACTGTCGCGCGTAAGCCTGAATCCCGGACTGCTCGATACTCTCCCGGCAGCCAGCCTTCAGGCCAATACGGGCTGGATTCTCGAGAAGTCTGTCAGAATACCTGAAAACACACCTATAACGGCGCCATACTGGCTGCTTCGGCCCTCCACTATCGGCATGTATGATGTCCCCGAACAGTCTCTGCGTGGTGTACCTGAAACGCCACGTTATGCTTCGGTTGAATGGACGGTAACTGTCAATGGCATGTCGCTGAAGTTCAAAAGTGACGTTGCATGGAAAACCGGGGAACCCTCCGTTGGCGAAGTATGGCGTCCGTTCGAAGTACTCCCGCCTGTCTTTCTGGAATTTACCGAGCCATCCTACATATTGTATCAGACCGAACGCGAGGTAAGCGTGCGCGTGCGCGCAGGAAGGGATGGCGTAAAAGGCACTGTGAATATTGCTGCACCCGGAAAGGGCTGGAAAATACGTCCGGCAGGATCATCAGGTAACAGTTTCGAGTTCAGCAAGCGGGGACAGGAAAAAACCTTTACCTTTATCATATCTGCAGGTGAAGGCGATGTGAATCTTACGGCTCAGGCAGAAGCAGGAGGCAGCACATTCTCCGGCAAACTCGTGACAATTAAGTACGACCATATACCGCAACAGAGCGTCCTGCTCCCGGCCACTGCACGTGCCTCCAGACTGAACCTGAAGGTTTCTGCCAAAAACGTAGGCTACTACATGGGTGCCGGCGACGATGTGCCGGCATCGCTTCGGCAGATGGGTTGCAACGTGACCTTGCTCGCCGATGCAGATCTGGAACCCGCAAATCTGAAAAGATTCGATGCAGTCGTCATGGGCGTGCGTGCGTACAATACCAAAGACGGACTGGCATTCCATCAGCAGGCGCTACTCGACTACGTGCAGCAGGGCGGTACACTGATTGTGCAATACAATACCAATTTTGAATTCGTCGTGGATGCAGCAAGTCTGGCGCCCTACCCGATCAAGATATCCCGCGGACGCGTAACTGACGAAGTTTGCGAGGTTCGTACGATCGCACCCGAACACCCTGTGCTTAATACTCCCAATAAAATTACCGCTGATGACTTTAGTGGCTGGGTGCAGGAACGCGGTCTCTATTTCCCTTCAGAATGGGATACTAATTTTACAGCGCCCCTTTCCATGAACGACCCGGGCGAAAAACCGGCAGACGGATCTCTTTTGGTAGCTTCTTATGGCAAAGGCCACTATGTATATACCGGAATTTCGTTCTTCCGCGAGTTGCCCGCTGGCGTGCCGGGAGCATATCGGTTGTTCGCCAATCTGTTGTCGCTGGGCAAATAACCGGATGGGAGCCGCAAAAACCTGTTCCTTTGCGTTCCCATTTCGGAAGAAAGGGAAACTGAAGACCATTAAAGTATGTACATACGCGCGATAACCATTCTTGCAATGCTGCTCACAACGGCATCTGCTTTGTGTGCACAGTCGCCTGCACCTGTCACGCAGGATACTCAGAAACTGAAAATCGAAACAGCACTGCTGATTGAAAACTTCAGGAAGGGCGACCGTGAAATGCAAAAACTGAGCGGTAATGTACGACTGCGTCAGGAAGATATCCTGATTCACTGCGATTCTGCCATTATGGACGGCGATCATGCCATCCTCAAAGGCGGAGTTGTCATAGAACAGGGGGATACCGTCAAAATATTCTCGGACTCAACCCACTACAGAGCCGACACGAAACAGGCCGACCTTCTGGGCAATGTGGTGCTCGAAAACGGTGTACAGCAACTGTTCACCAATAAAATGCACTACGATGCCGCACGGAAAATCGCGGATTACCAAAATGGTGCCACTATGTCCAACGGCCAGAGCCGCCTGAAAAGTCGCCGCGGATACTACCACGTCAACGAAAAAGAAGTATTTCTGAAAGGTGACGTACTGGCAACGGATCCCGATTTCACCATGCGTACCGATACCATGACTTTCAACACAGAGGCTCAGATGGTGCGTTTTGTTGCTCCTACGCTGGTAAGCCAGCGCGACAGCAAGATATATACCGAGGGCGGCTTCTATGACATCCAGAATGACTTTGCCTCCTTCGATAAAAATCCGCAGTTCATCCGTGATGGCGAACGAGGATACGCCCGAAAAATGCGTTATAACGGAACCCAGAAATCCTATACCCTGGAAGGCAACGCACACGTTGAAAACGATAAAAAAGGCGAAGTAACCGATGCTGAAGTCATTATTTACTTCGAGGAATCGGAAACCATGCGCCTGAAAGGGAATGCACACTTCCGCGACAGTACACGCGATATACGCGGTGAAGATATCAGTTACGACAGCCGTAACAAGAATTACCAGCTATCGGGCCGGGGCCGCGTGGTGGACGGCGATAATATTATTGAATCCGACTCCCTCTACTACAACGACGCCCTCGGAAACGGGCTGGCTGTCGGCCGGGTGGAATGGGTAGATACGGCAGGTGAGTTCTCCGTCCTGACGCACCGGATGATTTACAATAAAAAGTCCGATTATCTGTATGCTCAGGGCAGTTATGAAGACGGGGAATCGGGCCGCCCGCTGATGAAATCGGTGATAGACGGCGATACATTATACATGAGCGCAGAACGCCTCACATCCTACAAGCCAGACTCGATCGGTGATGAGCGCCGTCTGCTCGCCTATCGAGATGTACGGGTATTCAAGAGTGATCTGCAGGCATCCTCCGACTCACTTTCCTTCAGTACACGCGACTCTGTTTTCTGGTTCTACAAAATTGATCAGACACCGGTTATCTGGTCGGATACCTCACAATTTTCCGGCGACACCATTGGAATGCTTTTGAAAAACAGGAAAATGGACCGGATATGGCTGCGGCAGAATTCGCTGGTTATCAATTCTGAAGACGAAATTCTCTTCAATCAGATCAAGGGGAAACATACTACCGCCTATTTCAGAGAGAATGAGGTACGCGACATGTATGTAGAAGGCAACGGCCAGGCAGTCTATTATGCACTCGACGACAAAGGCGCCTATATTGGCCTGTACGAAACCACCTGCTCGGAAATGCGCCTGTCGTTTGGCAACAACAAAGTGGAGCATGTGAGGTTCTATGTGGAGCCCACCGGAAAGTTCATACCCATGCGCAAGGCAGGGAAAGAGACCAAAAAACTGGAGGGCTTCTTCTGGGAAACCAAAAGAAGACCCCGCAGTTTGTCTGATTTGTAGCTTTTAAAGTACTTCCACCCATTTGCCGGGCACACTCGCGCGAATCCGGTTATCGTACATGGCAGCACAGGAAACTGGTGCCAGATAATACCTGCCGGCGTATGCCGCATTAAGTAGCACCCTGTAAACTTTCGGTCGCTGATTATCCGGATTGCCACCGCGGAATGGTATATCGAAATAGGTCATCACCCGATCGTCGCGGATATCCTGATATTCCGGGGTTGAAGTCCCCGTATTCGACTCACCCACCGCATTCATCCGGGTATTGATAATTTCCCAGCCGGAAGGGAACACCTGCGTCAGGGCCATTTCGTTGAAATCAAAAAGCATCTCGGCTGAGCGTCCGACAGTCACTTCGGCAATAAAATCCGTTCCCTGCGTGATCTTTGAAGGATCAATTTCAGAACCGGCAAGGTTGGTGTAACGCATATTGAGGGTAATATTGGACGATTCTGCCTGACTGCTGCCCGTAGCAGTACGACCATTGTACACCGTACGCACATACAGCCTTTTACCGGAGGTGTTCCTCACAGTTACCGCACCCGACTCACCGGCAAGATTGTAAATATAATAAGGTGTACCGGAGGATACTGGCACATCACGGGTTCCCGCCTTAAGCGTGAATACCGGTTTTTCGTTGAAAGCACCTCCCTGAATAAACCTTGCCAGTGCTCTCAGGCTCGTGGCAACCTCCTGGGTTGAATACCAGGCAGACATATTTCCAACCAGAGAGGCCACCTGCGTGGCTACCTCGGTACCCCGCTGAGTGTCGCCGGTTATTGCCAGTGTTTCAAGCCTGAGCGCCAGATCGCGAAGAGCAGATCCGTACGTTTCACCCCACCAGTCGTAATTGAAGGCTTTGGCCGATCTGTCGTTCAACAAATCCTTTGCCGCCTCTTTCCGACCTGTGAGCGCATAGGCGGCAGCCAGCAAATTGGCAGAGGTCTGGTACTTGTACTGCCTTCATTCCGGTTATTATTGTAAACCGGCTCCCAGAGTCTGGACGTTTTTGTCTGGTAGTCGAGCCATTTTGAAAGAAGCTGATCCGGAACAGCATACCCTTTTGATCTGGCTTCAAGCAGAAAGTGGCCAGCATAGGTACCCGCCCAGTCGGCAGCCTGAGATCCGCCGGGCCAGTATGAAAATGCCCCTGAAGGAAGCTGGAATGACTGTAATCTGGCTATAGCAGCCTTGATATTTCGTTCTGTATCCTGCTTTTGTTTGTCGGTTAGCGGTGCAATGACATCAACATACAACTGAGGGAAAGCAGCAGAAGTTACCTGCTCCACGCACCCGTGCGGGTATGAGATGAGATAGTCCAGTTGTTTCGACAGATTAACCGGGGGGACACTGCTTATCTCCAGATATACATTGGTCAAGTCGGTCAGATCCGTCGGGCCAGCCGGTTTGGTCCATGTTTTACCGGGCTCGACTATATCTTCGACGATGCGGGTGACGGCAGGATTGGGATTTCTGATTTCCACTTCTATATCAGTGGTAGCCGATTCACCACCGCCTTCAGCAGATACGTTAAATCGGGCCCGACCTGTTTTCTGCCCAGCTTTGATATTAAAAAACACCATTTTATTTCCCGGCTCACTAAATGCAAGACTGGTATACCCAGCCCCTTCCACGCTTACCAATCCGGTTTTCTCTCTCACAGAGACAGTAG
>JAJTFM010000029.1 GCA_021298575.1 Saprospiraceae bacterium
TATATTTCACGGGGAAGTACCTGATGCATCAGAATTCGTCCTTCAACATTCCATTTCGGTGGTTCCGCTGCTTTCGGGCGGGGGCATGCGGGTGAAGATACTGGAGGCGATGGCACTGGGGCGTATGGTGATTTCCACCACTATTGGCATGGAAGGAATAAACGCGGAGTCTGGGAGGCACTGTCTGATTGCAGACGAGCCACAGGAATGGGAAGAGGCTTTAAGGTGTTGTATGGAAGAAATATATAATCCGGAGGCTATCGGCAGAGCAGCACGCAACTTTTGTGCTGATCAGTTTGACAACCTCCGGATTGCAGAAGATCTGATTGAAAATATTAATCAATACCGTCGGATCAGCGCCCCTTGAAATCAGCCTTTCTTTTTTCCACAAAAGCGGAAGCACCCTCTTTGAAATCTTCTGTGGCGCAGCAATTGCCGAACTCACTGACTTCAACATCAAAACCGTTGACGCCATCGGTGTAAAAAGCATTGACAGCAGCAATGATTTTAGAGATGGCCACGGGGGCTTTGGCGGCAATTTTTTCAATCAGTTCTGTGGCTTTCCCCACCTCCTCGCCGGCAGGCACCACATAATTGACGAGGCCGAGGCGATGTGCCTCCTCTGCACCGATCATATCGGCAGTCATAAGGAGTTCCATGGCCTTGGTTTTGCCGATGTATTGTATCAGTCGCTGCGTGCCACCGTAACCAGGAATCAAACCCAGATTTACCTCCGGCTGCCCAAAGCGGGCCTTTTCGCTGGCAATACGCAAGTGACAGGCCATGGCGAGTTCGCATCCACCTCCGAGTGCAAAACCGTTAATGGCAGCCACGACAGGTTTGTCAAAGCGTTCTATCAGGAAAAAAACATCCTGACCCCGCTGAGCAAGTTCTTTGCCCTGAGCAGGAGACAGTCCGAGAAACTCGGTGATATCAGCACCTGCGACGAACGATTTTTCACCTGCACCTGTGATAACCACCCCTTTCAGTCCGGGAGTTGCAGGTGCTGTGACAGAAAAAAACTCGTGCAGCTCGTCCATCGTCTGACGGTTGAGCGCATTGAGGGCCTTCTCGCGACTGACAGTTACAATTGCGATATTATCGGACCAGGTTATTTGCAAGTTGGACATAGTTACTTGTGTTTATCAGTGGATCAGAATCCCTCCATTCCTTCGCCTTCCATACGGGTATTTTTTCTCTTGAAGAGCGAAACATCAAATTTGCCGAATCGGTATGAAAAATTCATTCGCACCAGCTGGGCATCGCGGCGGCGCCAGGAGTCCTGAATAAAAAGTACCGACTCGGTATGAGAGCCATTCCTGCGTGACCTGAAGATATCCTGAATACTGATGGTGATACTGCCCTTGCGGTTCCAGAGATCTTTGCGCACCGAGGCGTCCACGTACCAAACAGGAATAGAGTAGCCTTGCGCAGTGCTGGAGGCACCACCGCCCCAGCCGCCGCCGCCCATACCACCGCCCCAGCGGCCGCCACCGCCGCCGGTATCGAAGGCAGTGCGACTCTGGTAGGAACCGTTGAGCTGAATAGTGAAACTCTTTGGCAGACGTATATTGACATTTTCCTTGACGAGCCAGGTGAACTGCTCGGCATTCAGTGTTTGTTCTGTACTGCTCAGATTCAGTACAGAATTGTACATATTAATATTGGTGGTGAGTTCCAGCAGTTTCCAGAAGTTGTTTTTCAGAGTGAACTCCATACCCAGTGCCGTGCTTGAATTGGCATTTTCGAAAGTTGAAATACCGATAGTACGGAGCGTAACCGGATCTACCTGTGAGTAGAAGTACCTGGTAATCAGGTTATCGGAGCGCTTGTAGTAAACAGAAAGCAGGAAATTATGCTGCTTGTTGATGATATTCTGGTAAGAAAACTCGAGTGAGTGGGCAAATTCGGGAACTAGATTCGGATTTCCGCGCGAAAGATTGAGCGAATCCGAGAAATCTGTGAATGGAATCAGCTGAAAGAAGTTCGGGCGATTGATACGACGGGTAAAGTTGAACTGCAGGTTGTCTTCTTCGTTCAGCTTGTAAGTTGTGAAAAGACTCGGGAAGAGACTGAGCGGGAAGTCGTTGGTGAAGGCCGTATCTCTGTCGAGCAGTGTGCCCGTGTATTTAGAACTCTCTGCCCGAAGACCGAGTTGATAGCCCCACTTCTGGAAGGACTGGCTGAAAGTTGAATATGCGGCGAATACCTGGTCTTTGAACTCATAGTTATCGGAAAAACCCGGTACATACACATAGGTATTGGTAGTCCTGTCGAGATAGTAGTTTCCATTGCTGCTGTCGAAATTTCTGATAGCAGCGCGGGCACCCAGCTCAATTTTCTTGGTTTTTGTGAGTGGATTCACAAAGTCCGTCTGAAAAGTGAGGAACTGATTGCCGCCGCTTCCGGTTTGGCGTTCCAGATTCGGGGTGGGGGAGTTGAGGTACTCTGTTCGGAAATCGCCGGTATTATCAGAAACAGAACTGTTATAGTTGATATCCGCTGTGAACTCCTTGCCTTCTTTGGGGAAGAGATGTTTGAAGAGCAACTGAGACCCCAGATTGGCGTAATTGCGTTCAGAGTCAGAATATCTCAGGGAACGAACAGAGTTATCGGGGAGTGTATCAAAATAGAAATTTTCCTGTCGGTCCAGCAGGTCGGTACTGCTGTGAGAGCCTTTATTATAGTTTCCGCTGATTGTAAGCGTATTTCGGTTACTGATAAACCAGTCGACTCCCCCTCTTACCATGCCGAAGAAGCCATCGCTGACCGGTCTGTTCGACTGAATGACGTCAGATGTAGGAGTTTTAAGAAAATTGAAATTCTGTCTTTCCGTACTGGATACCGTGATATTTCTGCGCTGGTTCAGATTGAGGCCAACAAAAGCGTTGAACTTGTTCTGGCGCGCGTTGATATCGCCGCCAAGATTACCGCGGCCGCGCATATCAACACCGGTACGGACAGAGCCGTTGTAGCCAACGCGACGGTCTTTTTTCAGCACAATGTTGACAATACCTGCACCGCCTCCTGAAGCGTCATATTTTGCAGAAGGATTACTTATAACCTCAACATTATCAATGGCATCTGCAGGAATCTGGTCCAGAGTCATATTGGTTGGGCGTCCGTCTACAAAGAGTTGGGGTGCGGCATTCCGCATGGTAAGGTTACCATCAATATCAACGTTCAGCGTAGGCACATTTTTAAGGGCATCTTCTGCTGTACCTCCGGCTGCTACATTGTCTTTGTCAACCTTGTAAATCTTCTTGTCGAGAGCGAGAGAGACCTGGCCTCCCTGTGCTTCGATAGTGACTTCCTTCAGCAGGTTAGAAGATGCGGACAGCTTGATATTTCCGAGATCTTTGTCAATTGCACCGGCAGCCTGCTGAGGCATACCGCCGCCACCCGGGCGACCTCCGCCGTTATTTTTTCCGGGGCCCTGCAGTCCGAAAGAGACCTTTGTCTCAGAGATTGCATAACCCAGAAAATTGATTTTGAGGGTAAATTCACCCATGACAGGCAGACTTTCGAGACTGAAATCGCCATTTTCGAGGGTAAGTTGACCAGCCAACAGCGTATTTTCCAACTTTTTGCTGGTACTGTCCCACTTCATACCGTAAAGCTGCACGGAAGCATAACCGATACCTTTACCAGTAGCTTCATCTACCACTTTACCATAAAAACGGCCGATGTTCATTTGCTGGAAATTACCCATCCCGCCGGGACGACCCTGTGGATTCTGGGCAAGAGAAATGCCTGTTGACAAAAAAAGAAGTAGAACCGGGGCGAAGAAACGCATCATTGCGTGTAAATTATTTATCATAAATTCTTGTGTACAAGAGGAAAGGAGGTGAAGATTAAATTGATTTGCAAAGAACCACTGTTCAAAGCAATAAAAATGCAAAATTCGACTTTTAAACAATATTGGCCCTGAAACGGCAACGCATATACCCTGATTCACAAATCATTAAGATATGCAAGTAATTAAGACTGAAAAAAACGGGTGGGGTTTAAGAGCTTTGTGCAACCCAAAAAAAGCCATATCTTTGCCTGACAACTTGTGACTATCATCTAAACAGCAATTCAAATGGATAATCTGACAAACGAAAATCAGAACAACACGAATGTTTACACAATTGTGATCGCTGTTCTGCTGCTTTTAGCCGCGAGCATAGGATTCTTTTTCTGGCAAAAGTCCAAAAAGTATCTGGACGAGAATGAGCGCATCAAAATGGAGATGTCGGTTCTTGAAAGTGAAAAAGCTGCCGTACAGGAATCGCTTGACAGTCTGACGCTGGCATACAGCGAGCTCAGGACAGAAAATGAAAGTCTTCAGGGACGAGTGAATGCGTCAGCACAGATTGTACAGCAAAAAGAAGCTGCCATCCGAAAAATAAAGGCCAGTACGGCCAAAGACCTCGCTGCGCTTACGGCACAGGTGGATGAACTAAAGAAAACCAAAATTGAGCTGGAAACGATTGTAACCACACTCAGAACAGAAAACGAGACCTTACGGGCTGAAAACACCCGTCTCACGGAGGAAAATTCGCAACTGAAAGGTGACAACTCGCAGCTGAACAACAAGGTACAGGATCTGGCAAAGCAGCTGGAAGACCAGATACGCAAAACACAGTCGGCCACCTTCAAGGCATCCTCATTCTCGGTACAACTGGAGCGCAAGGACAAGCCTACCTACAAAGCCAAGCGCGCTCGTCAGATGTACGTAAGTTTTGATCTGGCGGACGTACCCGAGCCATACCAGCAGCATCAGAAGTTGTATATGGTTATTACAGACGACAAGGGCAATCCGGTTCCGGCAGTCAATCCGACCAAGGCAACCATCAGTGCACCTGCCGGAAAGGTAGAGATTGTTGCCCAGCAGGTCAAGACGGTTGTACTTGAACAAACCCAGCGTCTCAGTTTAACTTACAAGCTTGACGACAGACTCGCGGCAGGAAGTTATCTGGTTGCGATTTACTGTGATAAAGGCCTTTTGGGGGCTGCAACTTTCAAATTAATCTGATATGTCAATTTTCCAGCCAGGAAGCAAATTTTACAGCATTTTTAACCTTAAATGCCCTCGTTGCCATGAGGGCGACACATTCGAAACTGGCAGTTGGTCGTTCAAAAAATCGTTTGATATGTACCAGCGGTGTCCTAAATGTGATCTGGACTACTTTCCGGAGCCAGGTTTTTACTACGGCTCCATGTTCATATCCTACATTTGGACCGGCTGGATGTCGCTGTTGATTGTTGCGGTACTAAACTGGTGGCTTGGATTCAGCCAGTTAGCTGCCTTTGTGGTACTATTTTTCTTCCTGATGGTTAATTTTGTTTATATATTTCGCATTTCGAGGTTAATGTGGCTCAATATGCATGTGAAATACGATCCGAATGCGTTGAAAAAGGATTGACAGAAGGTTACCCATAAACCAGATCTGCCATGGACCCGCGGAATAACACCGAAATAGATTCATCCGGCAACAAACCGGAAGAGAAGTTCTTCCTGCTCCGAAAAAACTGGCGCAGGGCCGAGAATGTTCTGTTCGGTATTGTACTCTTCTTTGTTTCCATCTATTTTGTGCTGCAGTCGCCTGCAGTACAGAACTGGCTTGTACGTCGCGTCATAGAACAGGCGTCTGTAGCACTGAACACCAAAGTGGATCTGCGGAGAATAGATATTGAGTTCTTCGACAATATATTGCTTGAAGACTTCTTTATCGAGGACGCACGCGGCGATACCCTGATATACGTGAAGAAGCTGGGGGTAGGTATGAAATCCAACTTCTTCACCCTTCTGGGGCAGGAAATTGAGATAGATCAGATTGAACTCACCGGTGCGAGGATATACTCCCGCAGGATAGAGGGCGACACAATGAATACCATCAGGACCTTCCTGTCGCGTATCCCCCAAAAACAGGGTTCAGGGAAAAGTGCAGCTATCAAACTCCGGATTCAGCATCTGAACCTGACAGACGTTGTTTATCTCAGCGACACAGAGGTGAACAACTCCAGGGATCCTCAGGTAATAGATCGTGAAAGACAGTATTTTCACATACCATCCGGTCAACTGAAAATACAATCAATTGATACCGAAAACCAGTTTGTTGACATACAGACGGCCCGTTTCGACGGGTTGTACATTGATCTTGAGTCCTATGAGCGACCGGCCAGGTTGCCATTCAGGCCGCGGGCACCCAAGCCTGTGAAATCGGACAAGCCAAGGGTTCCAATGACATTTCTGGTGGGTGATCTCTCCCTCAGAAACGGGAAATTCCAGTTTGATCAGTTTTTCAACGTCAGAATGACAGCGCTTCCCGCGGAAGTCATGGATTACGATCATCTTGACATCACCGACATTGCGCTGGACGGGACGGATTTCGAGTTCAACGATGAGTTCAACAACAACGATTTTTTACTGTCGGGTACCATCAGGCACCTTGCGGCGAGTGAACGCTGCGGTTTCCAGTTGAAACATGCCGAAGCTGCCAGTATTCAGATCAGCGATACCCTGGCCAGCCTTTCGGGTACCCGGATTCAGACCGCCAGCTCTTCACTGGGAGACAATATACAGCTGAGGTATTCCGGCTACCGGGATATCAGAAATTTCGTTGACAGCGTGAGTATGTATATCCGTCTGTCACCGGGATCCAGTATACAACTTGGAGATATCTCTCACTTCGACAGACACGTTGCAGAAAATGAATTTTTTCAGCTGAACCATGGAGAAGTTGCTGATATTGAAGGGATTATACAAGGGAAAATAGACCGGCTTCGCGGCGACAGCCTCAAACTTGCCCTCGGAAGCACAGCCAGAATAGAAGGCTCGATGAAAGCCAGCAACCTGAATCAGGAATCATCATCGCCGGTCATACTGGCTTTTGATCTGAAGGAATTCAGGACAGATCTTGGTACCGTACAGCGCATAATTCCGTCATTCAAGCCTCCCGGGCAGTTATTCAGGCTCGGCAGTATTTCTTTCAAGGGAGAGTATCAGCTTTACGACTGGGTTGATCATGTGATTTACGGCGAGCTCGGTTCAGACCTGGGCGGGGGTAGTATAGATTTGCGCATGAACCTGAAAGACGGTCCGGAAAAAGCCGTTTACGGGGGAGAATTGAATATGAAACAGTTCAATCTTGCTGGCTGGACACTTGACGACCGCTTCGGAAATGCTACATTTGACATTCAAGTGGATGATCAGTCAACCGGACTTAGCCTTGCAACCATCAGAACTGCCATCAAGGGGAAAATTGACACACTCACTTTCAACGGGTATAAGTACAGAGGTGTCAGCCTGAACGGAAAATTTGACCAGAAAGTGTTTGATGGAGCGCTGGTAAGCGATGATCCAAATTTCCAGTTTACCTTCGACGGGCTCGTGAACCTGAAAAACGAGATACCTGAGTTCGATTTCAAATCCAGAATTACGCGAATTGACCTGGCCAAACTGAATCTCACAGAAAAAGATCTAACTATTTCGGGAGACGTAAAATATCTTCAGTTAAAGGGTTCGAACTTTGAGAAACTGACTGGTCGGGCCGAATTCAGTAATATGAAACTCAATCAGGATTATGATGCCACTATACACAATGTGGGTTCAGTAAAAATTGAGACCTCATACAGATCTGATGGAAGCAGATATTTTGTGGTTGCATCAGACATCCTCAAGGTTGAAATGAGCGGTTCATACAATCTTGAAACGGTATTCCCGAATTTGTTAAAACAACTGACCGCAAACCATGGCGGATTTTTCAGACAACTGGGTGTAAATACAGGCCAAACAGATAGATTGGTAACGGCTGAACGTTATGAGTTAAAGCTGGAAGTCAGAGATTCCAGAAGTCTGACAAAACTGATTTCGCCGGACCTGGATACCTTGCGCGATATGTATCTCAGAATGAATGTTGAGGCCGACAAAGGACTGGCATATATCAATCTCCAGCTTCCTGAAATCAGATACGGCAGTATGAGTCTGCAGGATCCCAATATAACGGTAAGTACCCTGGAAGACAGCCTTTTCTACAGCCTGAGTGTTCCGACGATATTGTTCTCGGGAGAACGCTCGGTACCTCAGGTGCAGCTTTCGGGTATACTGGTACTCGACGAGTTGTTTTTCAAACTGGAGGCCAAGGGACGGCAGGATGATGAACTGACCAGCTCCTATATTGAGAGCCTGTTGCTGAACGGCGATCTGACAGTGGTAGATTCACTCTGGCAACTGAGGTTTAATTCATCCATGATAAAAATTCTGCGTCAGGAATGGCTGATAGCAGACGATAACTACGTACGCTTTAACAACAACTATTTTGAAACCAGAGAATTTGAATTATTCAGCGGGGTAAAGCGAATTTTGCTGGAAGGATTAAACGAGGGCAGGGGAGCACGTTTTTCCCTGACCAACTTCAATCTGAATGAGTTAAACCGATTGTTTGACCCGGAAATGATTCGGTTAAACGGGAAGATCTACGATTTTGAAGTCAGAATTGGTGATATTTTTAAACAGGAGAACATAGAAATCGGGTTTCTGACCGATACGATGTATATCAATGAACATCCGTATGGCATGTTACTTGGCAACATTGACATGGCGGATATGAACTCGCCTCTGCAGGCCAAGGTATTTCTCAGGCAGAACGACAGTACCCGGATGAGAGTGGCGTTAGCCTGGACGCCCGCCGATGGCAAATACAGCTATTCTGCCGCAGTTGACCAGCGTGTCAAGCCGGGGAACATGATCGGGAAGGCTGATTTCAAAAACTTTCCGTTCGAGATAATTGAAACGTTTGTCCCGGAAATCTCACTCACATCGGGCAGGGTAGAGGGCAACCTCACACTTTCGGGCACCCCGTCGAAGATAGGGCTCGATGGCAGTATTACGGTCAATGAAGGGCAAACC
This sequence comes from Saprospiraceae bacterium, assembly GCA_021298575.1. Classification (GTDB taxonomy): domain Bacteria; phylum Bacteroidota; class Bacteroidia; order Chitinophagales; family Saprospiraceae; genus M3007. Next base: position 8,897 of record JAJTFM010000029.1, read on the forward strand.
AGGCTTGAATACCTTAAGGCAATGTTTCACATCCGAAACCAGGTGATACGCCTCACACCAAACAGTATCGAAGCCAAAAAAGATACCATCTGGGATGCATCACTTAAACATTTTGCATTCGTTGATGCCACCCTGCAACATACCAATTTTGCAGACTGGAGCGTGGATTGTTCGATAAAATCAGCTGATAATCAGTTTCTTATGATGAATACAACTGCCAAAGACAGCGATCTGTATTACGGACAGGGAATTGGTAGTTTCACATGCGATATATCGGGGACGTTTGAATTGACCAATATGCACATAACCGCAGTAACGGGCAAGGACACCCGGTTATTCCTGCCCCTGAGTACCGTCTCGGATGCATCTGAAGTCAATTTTATCACATTTACCAATGATACAGCTGAAGACAGCAAAACAGATGCCAATAAAGTCGTTAAAAGCTTCTCTGTCAATGACTTAAAGGGGCTCAACTTTGATTTGGATCTCACTATAAACCCTGAAGCCGAGGTACAGCTGATTTTTGATGAACAGGCAGGAGATATCATCAGGAGCAAGGGTAGGGGAGACCTCACCTTCAAATATGGCGTTGAAGGGAACTTTATTATGTACGGACGCTATACCGTTGAAGAGGGAAGTTATCTGTTCACACTGCTGAATGTGGTGAACAAGCCATTTAAAATGGTTAAGGGCGGTACAATTGACTGGTTTGGTGATCCATACAACGCGAAAATTAACCTCGACGCCACTTATGAAGTTAATACCCCCCCGTACAACTTCGTCCTGGATGAGGTAGAACTGCTAAGCACCCTGAAAAATGAAGCCAGCATTGCCACGAATGTTGTGGTAAACATGCATCTGAACGGAGAGCTGATGAAGCCGGACATAACATTCGACATGAGTTTTCCAAATGTGACATCACAACTTAAAAGCCTGACAGACAACAGGTTGCGAATACTCAAGCAGGATCAGAGCGAGATGTCGAGACAGGTTTTCGGCCTGGTTGTTGTGGGTTCATTCCTGCCGCCCAATACCGGGTTTATACAGGCCGGTAATTACGCTTCATCTCTGTATAATACTGTTACACAGATGATTGCGAACCAGTTTTCAAATTATCTGGCTGGTGTTGCATCGGAATGGTTCAAGGGAAATATTTCCAGTCTGGACCTCGATATTGCCTATAACGACTATCAGAATGCCGTTAATCCCGGTAATCAGGCTGCGACAGCCGGTGGACGCGAGGTACAATTCAGGCTAAAGAGCGGCTTCAAGGATGACCGGATAACGGTGCAGGTTGGTTCACAGTTCGGTGTGGGTCGTTCCAATCTGCCTGTGGCCAATGGCTTTCTGGGAGAAGATGTTACCGTTGAGATCCGGATTACTGAAGACAATCACTGGAAATTCAAAATCTACCAGCGGCTGGAGCCCGATATTTCCGGTCAGCGTCGTGACCGCTACGGAGTTGGCTTGAGTTTTCAGAAGGAGTACGATTCATTTTCTTCCATGATTCAGGGAATCGGCAAAGACATGAGGCGCAGGGATGAGTCCAGGTAGCCTTTTTTCGGCATCTATTTGTTCTATAATTTATATTATGTTAAATAGAGTGGCAAAAAACGACCCGGGAACCCAATGCTACACAAGAATATACATTGATTCGATAAATCCAATTCATTCAATATCTTTGCACCTCCTTCAATAAACATCTAACACGCGAAGCGTAGATTGCCAGTCAGCATACGCCATAGCGCAAAAACCGCGAATACCGGCAATCTGCAAAATCTGCGATGAAAAACACTTACTACGATCTCGTAGCACAAACCTTCGATTTTCCTCAGGATGGTTTTATGCTCAACTCTAATCGCTTGTTTTTCAACGGAATAGATGTTCATGACCTGATTCAGCGGTACGGAACACCTCTCAAACTCACTTACCTCCCCAAAATCGGCGAAAAAATTCAGTACGCCAGGAAACTGTTCCGCGATGCCATTCAGCGGTATAACTACAACGGAAAGTACGTTTACTGCTACTGCACCAAGAGTTCTCATTTCGCCTTCATCCTGAATGAAGTGCTGGAAAACGGTACTCAACTGGAAACTTCCTCTGCCTTCGACGTTGACCTGATCAGAAAGCTCTACAAACAAGGCAAAATCAATAAAAGTACCACCATTGTAAATAATGGCTACAAACCGCGTCTGTATGCTGAAAAGATTGCAGGCCTCATCAACGACGGGTTCTACAATGTGATACCGGTGTGCGATAACGCCCAGGAACTTGGTTACTACGACGAATATATCACGCAGCAGCAGTGTAAAATTGGCCTCAGAATGGCCACCGAAGAAGAGCCCAACTTCGAATTCTATACCTCAAGGCTGGGTATCCGACAAAGCGAAATCCTGAACTTTTACAAGGAAAAAATCGCAGAAAACCCCAAATTTCAGCTTATTATGCTCCATTTCTTCGTAGATGTGGGCATTAAAGATACCATATACTACTGGAGCGAACTGAAGCGGGGCATTAAAACCTACTGTCAGCTCAGAAAGCTCTGCCCTACCCTTTCCTGCCTCAATATCGGCGGCGGTATGCCTATCCGCAATTCACTCGGATTTGAATACGATTACGCATATATGGTCAGTGAAATTATACGTCTCATCAAGGAGTATTGCGATGCCGAAGGTGTACCAGAGCCCGATATTTATACTGAATTCGGTAAATACACTGTCGGAGAAAGCGGCGCCACCATTTTCTCGGTTATCGGCAAAAAACAGCAAAATGATGCCGAAGAATGGTACATGCTCGACAATTCGCTGATCAATACCCTGCCCGACAGCTGGGGTATCAAGGAGCGCTTCATCCTGCTCCCCATCAATCACTGGAACAAGGAATATCAGCGTGTAAATATCGGAGGTATCAGCTGCGATAACGCCGATTATTACAACTCGGAAGCCCATATCAATCAGGTGTACCTGCCCTCCTACGACGAAAATACCGAAGAACCGCTGTATATCGGTTTCTTCCACACAGGCGCCTACCAGGAATCGCTAAGCGGCTATGGAGGCCTGAAACACTGTCTGCTTCCTGCACCGAAACACGTGCTGATTGACAAAAATTATTACGGAGAATTCGTTGATACTGAAGTGTTTAAAGAACAGGATGCAGATTCCATGCTAAGAATTCTCGGATACTGACAACCTTCGGATGCTTCGTACCGTTTAAAGCGTATGAAGCATCCGAAAAAAGTATCCGTTTTCAGAAAAGCACATTTTAACGCAGCCCACAGGCTTCATAACCCTGCGTGGAGCGAAGAGAAAAACCGGGAGGTATTCGGATTGTGCAATAATCCGAACTATCACGGGCATAACTATGAACTGGAAATAAGGGTAACCGGAGAAATTGATCCCGAAACCGGCATGGTGCTCGATCTGGGCTGGCTGGCCGGACTGGTTAAAAACGAGGTGGAAATGCGCTTCGACCACAAAAACCTCAACCTGGATACAACGGAATTCAGTGAACTGAATCCTACAGCCGAAAATATATGTCTGGTCATCTGGGAAATCATGCGAACGCACATTCCGGAACACCTGGAACTCGGCGTCAGGCTTTATGAAACACCCAGGAATTTTGTGGAGGTGTAACTCCGTGATTCTCTCATAGATACTTGGTACAAAAAAATAACCACCAGGTCACACTGCCTGGTGGTTATTTTTTTGGAGGATATCAGTTCTTCGTAATCTCGCTCGCCTGAAATACTCTGCCGTTCTTGTCCTCGAGCGCGAGTACATAAACGCCCGGTGTGAGTTCATCCAGTGTATAAACGCCATTGGCATTTCCCTCCAGACGAAGTACTTCACGGCCTTCCAGACTGAAAATACGTACTGCACTTACTTCCTCTGCCTGCTCAAGTGCAATGTAGGTGGCAAAAGGATTGGGGAAGATTTTTACCTGTGCGGCAGGCAGTTCTTTACTTCCAGAGCTCTGATTCAGTTTGTAGATTGCTACAGTTGAATCGGCTGTATTGTTCAGATTCTTGATCTTCAGATGCACAATACCTTCGCAGAAGGCACCGGCAGTATAGAAGTGAACGATCAGTTCGCCTTCCTCGTTTGGATCCATGTTGAGATTTCGCGCGTTTACTGTGCGCGAGTAGCAAGTAACGGGATCACAAATAGCGGTTTCGCAACCTGGAGTAATCGAGATAACCTGCCTTTCCCAACGCAGGTTAATAGTATTGGCAGTCAGATTTTTAATAGTGGCATGTGCTCCGATATCATCGGCGTCGCCTACAGTGTCAACCGGATTGGGTGTTACCTGAAAAACGGAAGTAGTTTGTGCGCTGGCAGTTGCAAGAGCAGCCGCTGCAAGGAGAGTGAGTAAGCGTTTCTTCATGTTGTTAATGTCGCTTGTTGGCAGGTTCATCAAATTTCTACAAAGATAGTGCGATATGTAAAAATGAAGCACTAAATTTGTTCATCCTCACAAGGATTGGCCATAACCGGACATATTTATACTATGAGCGCGCGTGATTTTGCCATTATCATTGCCTTCAGCGGGTGTTTTGTTTCGCATCTGCCTGCTCAGTTGCCTTCCGGCTCTGTGGCTCCCGACTTTTCTGCCTATGATATTGGAGGGAATCTGCATAATCTGTATACTGTGCTGGATTCCGGCAAGATTGTCGTCATGGAAGTAAGTGCCACCTGGTGTCCTCCGTGCTGGGCATATCACCAGAGTGGCGATTTGCAGGAGTTCTATCTTGAGCACGGTCCGGAAGGCGATAACCGCGCGCGGGTTTTCTGGGTTGAAGGTGATGCTACAACCAATATCGAGTGTATTCTCGGTCTTCCTGGCTGTTCAGTTTCATCTCCGGGCAACTATTCATCGGGGGTTACCTATCCGGTTATCGATAATTCCGCTGTTGCCGATTCATTCAGGGTAGCCTTCTACCCTACCCTTTTTGTTATTTGTCCGAACAGGAAACTGTATGAAACGGATGCCCGACCAGCAGATGCACTCTGGGATCTGGCCCGTACATGTCCGGTAGCTTACGGACAAAACAATGCCGGTATTTATGAATTTTATCCTGGCCATGGGTTGCCCGAAATATGTGGAAATGTCGAACTTGCCCCCTCGTTTCAATTGACAAATCTGGGATTTCAGCCACTTACTCAGGCGGATATCAGGCTTCGGTGGAACGGGACGGATGTCGGTCTGGTGAACTGGACAGGCTCCCTCGGCGTATATGAAGATACGCTTATTTCGTTTGCCCCCCCGCCAGTGAGCGGTGAGGGAGTCATCAGCGTTCAAGTCAGTTCGGTAAACGGAAATGCCAGTGATGACAATAATGCAGACAATTTCCGATCTGCTGTTTTCGGCAATTCCGCCTATTTTCAGTCAACAGACCTGCTGCTGAAAGTACGCACTGACGCTTTCGGACAGGAGACCTACTGGGAGCTTCGCGACGAGAACGGTCAGGTGGTAGAATCCGGCGGAAATGAACTTGTTGGGCCCGAAGGTGGTGGTAAATTTCCATTGGGTGTTACAGCGGGACAGGGCAGTCTGCCATCCAATACGCTGGTGAAAGACACCCTGCATATCCCGCAGCCGGGTTGTTACTCGATACACTTTGTTGATGCCTTCGGCGACGGTATGTGTTGCCAGTACGGGAACGGGTATTATCGGCTTTTTGACCTTTCAGACCAGACTGTGCCAGTCATTTCCGGCGGTAATTTTACCGAATACGACCGACATGCACTGAAATCCGGAGAAACAACCTCTATACTGGAAGTAACAGCTCCCGAAAATGAGATTGAAGTGTTTCCTAATCCGGCTACTTCATTTGTATTTCTGACGTCGGAGGAAGATCAGAGCGGGTGGTCAGAATGGAAGATATACAACATCGCGGGTCAGGTCGTTGCGCACTCGCGCGCACGGGAATTCCCCGATGTAACCGGCTTGCCAGACGGAATTTACAGTATCAGTATCAGGGCGAACAGTTCTGTGGTGATGAAAAAACTGGTGGTACAGCACTAGAAACTCATCAGGGGCCAAGGAAACTGATATTACGTTTTAGGCCCTCGAATTTGACCCGTTTTACGGCCGATTTCCGGAATACCCTGCCAAAAACCTCTTCTGTCAGCTCCTGCCAGTCGCGGCGGGTCATTCCGAGCAAGTCCGGGTGTGGTTCAAATTCGGGTGTTTCATGGCGTTGGGAGAATCTGTTCCACGGACAAACATCCTGACAAACATCGCAACCAAACATCCAGTTGTCCGTTTTCCCTTTGAAAGTCGCAGGAATCTCCTCCCGAAGTTCGATGGTCAGGTAGGATATACACTTCGAAGCATCCAGGAAATAACCTTCCGGAGATATGGCCTCTGTGGGGCAGGCGTCAATACATCGCCGGCATGTACCACAGTGATCGCGAACAGGATCGTCGTAAATCAGAGGCAGATCGCATATAATTTCGGCAAGGAAGAAGAATGAGCCAGCTTTGGGGTTAATGGTGAGCGTATTGCGACCATTCCAGCCTATACCCGAACGTTTTGCCCATTCACGCTCCATGACCGGGGCGGAGTCAACAAAACAACGGCCATCAACCTCGCCAATCTCGGCTCGGATATAATCGAGCAACGACTTCAATCTGTCTTTTACCACAAAGTGATAATCCTGGCCATAGGCATACGAAGCAATCACCGGAGCATCGGGGTCTTCCTGCTTATCAGGATTGAAGTAATTGAACGTCAGGCAGATAACAGTTTTTGCGCCCGGTACCAGCAGGGTTGGATCCACCCGCATATCGAAGTGATTGGCCATGTAGGCCATTTTGCCGTGCGCGTTGGCATTCAGCCATTTTTCAAGTCTGACAGCCTCTTCGTCGAGCTTCTGGGCGCGCGCGAAACCGACGAACCCGAAGCCCAGCCGATGCGCTTCCCGACGGATCAGTTCAGTATGACGCTCGGTAACAGACATGGGTCACTGATACTGCTCGGCGTAATACTGCTTGTAGGAACCGGAAATGACATGTTCGAGCCACTTTTCGTTTTCCAGGTACCATCGGGCAGTTTCACGGAAACCCTCTTCAGACTTGACGGTGGGAGCCCAGCCAAGTTCATTCTGCAATTTGGAGGAATCAATGGCGTAACGCCTGTCGTGGCCCGGACGGTCTTTTACAAAAGTAATCAGCGAGCGCGACGAACCTGCCGGACGACCCAGCAGGTCATCCATGATATCGCACATTTGCTCCACCAGATCGAGGTTTTTCCACTCATTATTCCCGCCGATGTTGTAGGTCTCCCCTACCCGACCCTTGTGGAAAATGACATCAATAGCCGAGGCGTGGTCTTTTACCCAGAGCCAGTCGCGTACATTTTGTCCGTCGCCATAAACCGGAAGCGGCTTTTTTGTTCGTATATTATTGATAATCAGCGGAATAAGCTTTTCAGGGAAATGATTTGGCCCGTAGTTGTTGCTGCAGTTTGACAACACAACAGGCAGGTGATAGGTATGGTACCATGCCCTGACGAAGTGGTCGCTGGCTGCTTTGGAGGCTGAGTAGGGAGATCTGGGGTCGTAGGGAGTTTCTTCGGTGAAGAGACCTTCATTGCCCAGAGAGCCATATACCTCATCGGTACTCACATGGTAGAATCGCTTGTCGGACAAGTCATCGCCCCAGTGTTTCCTGGCAGTATTGAGCAGATGTACCGTTCCGAGCACGTTGGTTTCGACAAAAGCAACCGGATTGGAGATCGAGCGATCTACATGGCTTTCTGCAGCCAGGTGAATAACACCGTGAGGCTGGTACTGACTGAAAATACGATCGAGTGCTTCCGGGTCGGTGACATCAGCCTTTTCGAACAAATAATTCGGAGCATTCTCGATATCGCGCAGATTTTCCAGATTACCTGCATAAGTGAGCAGGTCCAGATTGACAATCCGGTATTCCGGGTATTTGCTGACGAACAGTCTTACTACATGCGAACCGATAAAACCTGCTCCGCCGGTGATAATGACAGTCTTCATTTAACGACCTTTTTAAAATATTCGTAAGTGAGTGCGAGACCTTCTTCCCGATTGAAACGGGGTTCCCAGCCGAGGATATTACGCGCTTTGGTGATGTCCGGTTTGCGTTGCTTGGGATCATCCACCGGGAGTGGACGGTAGTCAATGTACGCTTTGGGGTTATTCACCAGCGCGAGAATCTCGTGAGCGAACTGCATCACAGTAATTTCCGAGGGATTACCCATATTGACCGGCAGGTGATAATCACTCAGGAGCAGACGGTAAATACCTTCCACCAGATCGTCCACGTAACAGAAAGAGCGGGTTTGAGAGCCGTCTCCGAACACAGTCAGGCCTTCGCCGCGGATAGCCTGGGAGAAGAATGCCGGGAGTACACGGCCGTCGTTCACGCGCATGCGCGGGCCATACGTATTAAAAATACGAATAATGCGAGTATCCACCTGGTGATAGTTTCTGTAGGCCATTGTGATAGCCTCCATATAGCGTTTGGCCTCGTCGTACACGCCGCGCGGGCCTACCGGATTGACATTGCCCCAGTATTCCTCCGTTTGCGGGTGAACGAGCGGATCGCCATACACTTCGGAAGTGGAAGCCACCAGAATACGCGCCTGTTTGTCCTTGGCCAGTCCGAGCAGATTGTGCGTGCCGTGAGCACCCACCTTGAGCGTCTGGATAGGCATCTGGAGGTAGTCAATCGGGCTTGCCGGAGAGGCGAAATGGAGAATATAGTCGAGTTTTCCGGGCACATGCACGAACTTGGTCACGTCGTGATGATAATACTCGAAATTTTTCTCTTTGAAAAGATGTTCGATATTGGCCAGGTCACCCGTGAGCAGGTTATCCATACCAATGACCGTATAACCTTCTTTGAGGAACCGGTCGCTGAGGTGAGATCCTATGAAGCCTGCAGCTCCGGTAATGAGAATTCGTTTGTTTTCCATAAAAGCATGATTGCGCGAGGCGCGAAAAAATATCCGCAAAGGTAGAACGCTTTAAAATGATATGCGCTGCTTTAGTGAAAATCATTACCTTGGACGCTCTTAGAGCTTGTTCAGGATTCTCTCACCGAGTCAAAAACTTCTCGTTTTTCGCCATTTTTCACCTTTTTTCAGTTACGTAGCTCCGGCTATGCGCCTTCAAAAATGCAAAAACTGACAAAAAATGAGCCTGTTTTTGCCACCGGCAGAGAATCCTGAACCATTATCTTCGTCATGCTGCTTTTCAGCATGCTGTCCTCCACCATTCTTGAGTTGATTGCGGGTTACACCTCCCTTCGTGGCAAGCACCTGATCAAAGCCATTCGGGGCATGATAGGCAAGGAGGGTACGACAGAATTTATAAAGCACCCTTTTTTCAGGCAACTGGCGGCCGGATCGAGTGAAAATGTGACAGATAACGGTAAAAAAGTTTCACTCCCGTCCTACATATCGGCGGACACCTTTAGTTCTGTACTGCTTGACATGCTGGAGATTGATCCTTCAACAGACCTGAAAAAAACGATTGACGCTCTTCCTGAGGGCCCTCAGAAAGAACTGGCTGTGTTTCTGTATAAAAAAACCGGCGACGATCTGGCAGCGATCAAAAAGAATCTGGAAGACTGGTACGACGAGGTGATGGACAGAGTAACGGGTGCCTATAAAAGACATACCCAGCGCTACCTCCTGGTGATTGGATTTGCAGTGGCAGTCATTTTTAATGTGGACATGCTGAACGTGTATGGCAATCTGAGTACCAATGCATCGCTGAGCAACCAGATAGCCGATCAGGCAGCCATGTTCATTGGCAATACGACCAGGCCCGACTCGCTGAAACTGGACGGCGCAAACATTGATTCACTCAGTCAGCAAATTCAGTTTCTGCTCAGTGAAGACCAGATTGGCGCCCTTAAATCGCCGCTCGGACTGGGTTGGGAATGGCAGGTTAAAGAATGTTGCGTTTGTGCCTGCTGGAGCTGTGCGGGGTTCTGGCTGTTGAAACTGGCTGGCTGGATAACCACTGCCCTGGGCATATCGCTGGGTGCCACATTCTGGTTTGATGCCCTGAAAAAACTGGTCAGTATCAGGAATTCGGGGGCAGTGCCAACGGGCGGATCGAAGTAAAACAGGGTAAAAACACAAAGTAAAAAGACTGAAAGCTGTGGTGTTGGTCGTCCATCTTCGCATATTCTTCGGATAGTTGCGAAATGCCCGCGCTTTTTGTGCTACTTTTGCGCGCCATTTTCGGCAACAACTATACATGGAAGAGAAACAGAACAAGATTCA
>JAJTFM010000208.1 GCA_021298575.1 Saprospiraceae bacterium
GGTCAAGTGCTTATTTACTGCAAATTTACAAATTTTTCGCCATGATTCAACAGCAAGGTTCGGATTACGGCCACTCACCAGGGCGCTGACAAACAGCATCGTCAATGCAGAGATGATGACCTGATAGTTGTCTTTAGGCTGATAGCTCATGTCGGCAACGTAATACACATAATGCGGTATGGCCTCCCGGAATTCCTCACTGTAGTCGGTGAAAAGGTCCTCCATACGCTCCTTTTTGAACGGCTGGGATCCGTGATACAGTAAAATCGGAATAACCACCGTCGCCTTTCGACTCTGTTTCAGCTCGGATGAGTGAACCTGGACGATGTAGCGCAGGAACTGAAAGTAAACTGCTGTTTCGGGTTGCTCGCTTTTGTGCTCGAAGAGGATGTTCACGCGCACAGGCGCGCCGTTTTTCGACTGTGCAGAGTAACAGACATCTGCCAGATGCTTCACCATCTGTTCATCCACAAAGGATTCCTGACCGGGACGCAGAGTTAACCGCAGAGTTACGCAGAGTATTATTCTCTGCGTAACTCTGCGCCACACTCTGCGAAACTCTGCGGTTAAACAAAACTAGCTTGCAATACCATTCACGGCAGCCTCACACAGGCTTCATATTCTCACGCAGACAAATGACCAAAGTCATTATTCCGTACGCACCAAACAGCGTACCTTGGTGATGAATTAATTTCGTGAAGATGAATAAAAATATCCCTGTAGCCGGTTTAATGACCCGCGAGCCACGCTATGTTAAACCGACCGACAGTCTGGAGCGGGTGCGCCATATATTTGAAGAGTACGGCTTTCACCATGTACCGGTGGCTGAGTCGGGCAAACTCGCCGGTATTGTTTCCTATAATGACTACCTGCGCGTGCTCAGGAATCTGCTGCACGAATCGCACGATCCGAAAGCTGTGACCCGACTGCTGCAAGAGACACTGGTAGGGGAAGTGATGACAAGCGAGGTATATTCACTGCAAACAGATGATACACTCGAAACTGCTGTAAAGTTGTTTCATGCTCACCAGTTTCACGCACTGCCAGTTGTGGATGAGGCAGGTCACCTCATGGGTATTATCACCACCAGCGATCTGATGAAAGTGCTCGAGGAGATCATTGCTCCGGAGAAGTCATACAATGAATAAGATTACCGATATCATTGAGCTGGTTTACCCCGGCTCAATGATATCGGAAAATTACTACCTCCACGCCGATAACAGGGCATTCATACCGCAAAGTGTGACAAACCAGTAGCCCGTGTGTACAGCCACGTAAGTCAGGCTGCGCCTCTCAAATACCGCGTTGATTCCCAGTAACGGAAGTACCACAAACAGTGTCATGGCAAAACCGTGCACGAAACCGTGCTGCCAGGTAGTCCAGTCGTGCGGCTGGTCGTTAAAATCGAGGGATGTCTGGTGAATATCCATGTACTGGAGTCCGCACCAGAGCGACAACATCAGCGACATCACATACACTGCCAGCATCAGGACCGGCCTGGGACCACCCTGCAGCGACTCCAGGGTGAAGCCGTTGGCACGCATCCATATATTGCCAAAGGCCTTGGGATGATAATAAATGAAACCGAAGAAAATCGGCATGAGAGAGGCAGTGAATACCGCCGCGTAGTTCAGTTTGTCCATAGTTAATGTGTTTTAGTGTATTAAAAAACGGTTGTGCGATGTCAATCGGCCGGTCCTGAAGCATGCATCCGACGAGCAGACTACCGGGTGCAAAATTCCATTCAAAAGCGGATTCAGCACATTATTTTTTGTTAGAGCTTGTTCAGGAATCTCTCGCCGAGTCAAAAACGGCTCATTTTTCGCCATTTTTCACCTTTTTTCAGTTACGTAGCACCGGCTATGTGCCTTCAAAAACGCAAAAACTGACAAAAAATCAGCCTGTTTTTGCCAACGGCAGAGAATCCTGAACAAGCTCTTAATTTTTTTAGATGGAATTAAAAATGCATGTAATATTGCAGAAATAACAGTTAAAGTTGAATTTCATGGATTTGCAGAATCATAACCAGCAAAACGATCCAGTCGCACTGAATTCGTCAGTTGAAGTGCCCGCCTCGCCATCAGACAGTATGTCGCCGGAACAGCATCGCCGCCTTTTCAGACGCGGTGTTCTGTGGCTCGGAGCGGGCGTCGCGCTCATGGGACTCAGTTTCTGCGTCAATTACTGCCTCTTTCACGCAGAACAGTCATTCGATATCGTCATGTACACCATGACCACCCTCGGAGCAGTCTGCATAACCAAAGGAATGGGCGACATTCTCGGTTTCTGACCACATCTGCCTCCCTTTTCAAATACACCCTTGTAGCGCTCTCTGTAGCTCCTGCCTACGAGTTTGTCAGAAATTTTACATCAACTGAAAAAAAAACTTGCATATAAAAACAAGTTGTTTTATTTTTGTGTTGAATTTCAAAACAAAAATCGTTTCCGGGTTGAATTTTCATCGCCGGAATGTGTTTCACGAAAACATAATCAGTATGGATCTTCAGGTTTTTGAAAGCAAAAAAGGTACGAAAGTGGTAACAGCCTCGGGACTGCACGGCGCACTGAAACTGCCCGTCAGGCAATACAGTACCCTGGTACGCCGCTGGATCAAAGACATCTACGAGTTCCCCGACGGAATGCGCAAGCCCCAGCCCTACAGGGACTATGCCAAACGGCCGCGACAGGGAGAACCTATTGAAGATTTCTTCATTACCCTGGAACTGGCCAAACTCATCGCACTGCGAACCAACAGCAAGCAGAAACTGAAGTACGCACGCCTCCTCGATATCATTGCCGGAAACGGTCAGCTCAACCTTTTTGGACAGGTAGCCGCCTGAATAATGTCTCACAGCAACATTCAGTCTGTATCAGGCAACGAGCCACCCTGATCCTGCGTATATTTGTGCGAATACACCATCATCCATATTAACTGATTTTCGATGAAACTGAAACTGCTGTTTCCGCTCGTCCTGCTGTTTGCCGTCAGGCTCTCAGCCCAACAGGATTGCCACATCTATGACCTCACAGCCAAAGTCGTTGAGTTCGACGACAGCACCTGCCAGTTCTACGTTAAACTGAATTTTTTCCACTCCGGGAATTCCGATTTTTACATGGTGTCGGGCAATGGAATCAGTTATGGCACCTATACCTATGCTCAGGTTCCACTGATTCTCGGTCCGTTTCAGGCAGGGAATGCTCCGCTGACATTTGAATTTGCAGTACGTGACTCCATCTATCAGGACTGCTTTGATGTGGTCGTGCTGGCGGTGGCTCCGTGCGGCGGTCCCTCCTGTGCTATCACCAATCTGCATACCGAAGCTGCCGGCGACTGCAACCCTGCTACCGGAACATACCCCGTAGTAATCAATTTCAAACCGGTCAATCCGGGCAACGGGTTCTTTAATCTGGGTACCACAAGCCAGTTTATCGGCACGTTCCCGCTCAGCCAGCTGCCGTTAACCATACCGAACTTCCCGGCAAGCGGCAACAACTACGACGTTCTGAAGGTCTGTATCAACGACCACCCCGACTGCTGTGCTGTTACGGAGTTCATGGCGCCTCCATGCGGTGAGGAGCCCTGCGAGATAACAGCCATACAGGTGGAAACCGGCGACTGCAATGGCGACAGCACCTATCATCTCTGGATTAACTTCCAGGTGGTAAACCCGCCTTCCGCACAGTTCTCTCTGTGGGGTAACGGAATTTTTATCGGAAACTACAACCTGAGTCAACTGCCACTCCATATCCCGGAGTTCAGCTGGGATGGTCAGGGCCCCAACGATTTTATTAAAATCTGTATGACGGGAAGCAATACAGGAGGTACAAACTGCTGCAAGTTCAGGGAATTCGCTATTCCTGACTGTCTGCTGCACACTGAGCCCTGCCATATTTATGATGTCAATGCTGTACGCACGGCCTGCCTCTGCGGACAGTTCTTTGTGGCCGTCACCTTCAACTACGAAAATGCCGGTTCGGGCGGTTTTGATATTGTAGGCAGCGGTATCAACTTCGGGAACTTTCCGTACAGCACCCCACAGCCTATTCTGCTGGGCCCGCTTCAGGGCAACGGCACCACCTACTACGAGTTCGTAGTTCGTGATCATCAGAATCCGGCCTGCCGCGATTATGATGAAATGGGCATTGTAGAGTGCGAAACACCTGTTTCAGATCCTGTATCCGGTCATACCATGAGTATTTCCCCGAATCCGGCTACAGACTGGATTAGTGTGGTTGTCACTTCAGATCAGCACAGTATTTCGGGACAGGCTACTGCGGCAGTGTATCAGTCAGATGGCCGGTTGGTCAGGGAAGTGACCATACCTGATATGAGC
>JAJTFM010000209.1:0-4043 GCA_021298575.1 Saprospiraceae bacterium
CAAATTCTGATGCGTCAGGTACTTCTCCTTGAAATACAACACCGGCTGCTTCCAGATTCTTCAGCCAGACTGGTGCATTTCGGCCTGCAATGTGAAAGGTTAGTTCAGGAAATGCTGGACGAAGTAAGGGCTTCCACACTTTGTCAAGAAACCAGCGAAGCCCCTCCTCATTAGGCATCCAGTCCAGCGAACCAATAAATCCTATGCTGAGCGGCTTTTTGAAGCTCTCCTGGTTCACCGGGTAATCTTTTACATGAATACCTATGGGAATACTGATGAAATCGCCGGACGTACCAAGCGACTGGAAGGTTTCCGCATCGCGGCTTGTGACGGTACCGGGTATATCGCAAGCGTTAACTACGCTGATTTCGTATCTTTTCAGTCGGCCAGCCTGCAGATTCAGGTACCATTTTTTCAGGACACCCGAATTTCTTGCAATGCGCTCCCATATCTCATGTTCGACGTTGTGCGCGCGCAGGATCACGAGCGTGCGCGGGGAAATCGCTCTGATGGTCTCAATATAGGGAGCAACGAATACTGTTTCCAGAATTACTGCGTCATAGTCTGATCTTTCAAGTATCTTTTTCAGTTCCGACCTGAACCGGCTGCTGACGAACCTGCTGACGTGATAGGATTCTCCGCTGATCAGATTCAGCATAGCATCGGCCGGTTTGACGCGGTTATCTATAAAAACGGTGTAAATATTGCGATAGTGATTGAAGTCGGATGGCAGTTTGTCCAGATCAAACCAGTGTTTGCCGGTATTCATTGACAGCAGCGATACCTCGTGTCCGAGTGTAGTGAGGGCACGGGCCAGAAAGGTGCTGGCAATGGCAGCACCGTCTTTCAGGGGAAACGGGAATTTATTACAAAGCTGCAGAATCTTCATGTTGTATCGTTTGTGCGCCAAAGATTACGCCAAATTTTATGACCTTTGCAGGTATGGTACTCACGGCATCAAATATACACAAGTCTTACGGATCGCTTGAAATACTCAAAGGCGTCAACCTGGAGGTACACAAAGGCGAGATTGTCAGCATCGTCGGCAAATCAGGCGCTGGCAAAAGTACGCTTCTCCATATTCTCGGCACACTCGATTCACCCGACAAGGGGAGTATTTCCATTTCCGGAACTGATACCAACAAGATGTCGGCCAGGCAGCTGGCGGCTTTCAGAAATCAGCATATCGGTTTTGTATTTCAGTTTCACCATCTTTTGCCCGAATTCACAGCACTTGAAAACGTGTGTATCCCCGGACTTATCGGCAAAAAAAATGAAAGTGATGTACGGAAAAGAGCTGCTGAACTACTCGATTACCTCGGACTTCGAGACCGCCTGACCCACAAACCCGCCGAACTGAGTGGCGGCGAGCAGCAAAGGGTGGCTGTGGCCCGTGCTCTTATAAATAACCCGTCTGTTATTTTTGCCGATGAGCCAACCGGAAACCTGGACTCTCAGTCTTCCGGCGACCTGCACAATCTGCTCCGGCAACTCCGGCAGGAATACAATCAGACTTTTGTCATAGTTACTCACAATAAAGAACTCGCCGAACTTTCCGACCGCTGCCTCGAGATGAAAGACGGCCTCCTTGTTTAGAGCTTGTATGCGCCGTTTTCTTCTCTTTCTTCTGTTTTTTTATTGCGCGGATCTGGTGGCTCAAAAGGCCTCCTCTGAGCTCAAATTAGTCAGTTTTTCAGGAAATCCCAAAAATATTATCCTGATGATCGGTGACGGGATGGCGCTGTCGCAGGTGTCGGCACACTGGTACTGGGAAGGCCCCGACAATATCTTCAGGCAATTCAGCAGCATCGGCTTCCATACAAGTCACTCATCAGACAATCTGGTGACCGACAGTGCTGCCGGCGCTACAGCATTTTCCTGCGGACATAAAACGACCAATGGCGCAATCGGTATTTACCCTGATGAAGCTTCCTGCGGTGGCATTGTAGAAGATCTTGAAAAGGCCGGTTATGCAACCGGTATGGTAGTTACCTGTACTGCAACGCATGCTACTCCCGCTTCTTTTATTGCACATCGCGAGCTTCGGGCGTTTACCGACGAGATTGCCCTTGATTATCTGCAAACGCCCTTTGACTGTCTGATAGCCGGAGGCGAAAATAACTTCAGGGGCCGCCTCGATAAAAAAGATCTGATTGACTCGCTCATCGCAAGGGGTTACGCCGTTAAAAGTGGATCACAGATGAAGGAGATACCCGGTAAAGGTGAAAAGCCATTCGTTATTTTTACAGATAAACAGGAGCCGCCTACAGCATCGGGTGGCAGGACGTACCTGCCCGGAGCCACGCGTCTGGCATTAAATTTCCTGAAAAAACGGTCAGAAAAAGGTTTTTTTCTCATGGTGGAGGGCAGCCAGATAGACTGGGCTGGCCATGCTAATGACCGCAACTGGCTGAGAGCCGAAATGCATGACTTTGATCGCACTATCCGGGCCGTACTCGAATTCGCAGCAACCGATGGTGAAACGCTGGTAATCGTTACAGGCGACCATGAATGTGGCGGACTGGCACTAACGAAAGGTACAGGAAAGGCCGACTTCAAGGCAGAGTTCTCTACCAGACTCCACACTGCAGCCTGGGTACCCGTATTCGCTTATGGACCTTCGGCCAGTATGTTTACAGGAGTTTACGACAACACCACAATATACAGCAAAATGAGGGAGGCTCTGGGCAGGTAAAGGTGTAGCGGGAATCTCTGTAGCTCGCTCAAATCAAAATCTACCCTTTTGCTTCCCTTCGCTTCAGTTCATCACGAATTCGGGCAGCCGTTTCATAGTCTTCAGCATCCAGAACCTCCTGCAGTCGGTTCTTCAGCAAATCTACCGGCCAGTTCTCGTATGAACTGTCATCCAGCGTGGGTGTGGTTACCGATACGGAAGAGTAACCACCCTCCTGTTCATCGAGAACCACACCAGCGGCTTCCAGAATGAAATCATAGGTAAAAATGGGACAATCAAACCGTACAGCCATTGCGATGGCATCAGAGGTGCGGGAGTCAATCTCGAATAATTCCCCGTCCTTCATACAAACCAGTCTGGCATAGAATATACCATCAAGCAGATTGTTGATGATAACCTCCTTCAACTTAACCTGAAACGTATCGAGTGCGTTCTTGAAAAGATCGTGCGTGAGGGGTCGGTTGGGTGTCATCTGCTCCAGGGCTACAGCAATGGCCTGCGCCTCAAAGCTCCCGATAACAATGGGTAAACGCCTTTTGCCACGCTTCTCTCCCAACACAACTGCATAGTTATGCGATTGAGTCATGCTGTGGGAAAGAGCGACAATTTCCAGTTCGATTCGTCTCATTCGATGTATTAAGTTTCTGCGTAATCGGTTTGATGGGTATTATTATCAGGATTTGAACTTGCGGAGAGCATCTGTCAAACGCGGTACCACCTCGAAAAGGTCGCCCACCACTCCGTAGTCAGCGGCTTTAAAGAAGGGCGCTTCCGGATCCTTGTTGATTACAACGATAGTTTTGGAGTTGTTCACACCCGCCAGGTGCTGTATGGCACCGCTGATACCAATCGCGATATACAGGTTCGGACGTATGGCAATTCCGGTTTGTCCCACGTGCTCGTGGTGCGGACGCCAGTGGCTGTCGGCTACCGGCCTTGAACAGGCGGTAGTGGCTCCCAGTACGCCGGCCAGTTCTTCCACAATGCCCCAGTTAGCCGGGTCTTTCATGCCACGACCGGCCGAAACAACAACTTCGGCCTCCGGCAGCGGAACAATACCCTCCTGAGTGCGCGCGGACTTCACGCGTACGCGACTTGCTGGCACTGTAACTGACTGGTTTTCAATAGAAACCGGGCTTCCCATCGTTTCGGGCCTGACAGCATTGCCCATGAGGGTGACTACATTGACGGCACCACTGAGTTCATATTCGGCGATGGCCTTGCCTGAAAAAACTGATTTGCTTACTCTGACTGCTCCGCCATTCACCGAAGGAAGGCTGTTGATGCCGGAAGCAATGCCGGCTTCGAGCCTGACGGCTACACGGCCAGCTACTGCCTTGCCGGTAGA
>JAJTFM010000209.1:4078-11916 GCA_021298575.1 Saprospiraceae bacterium
ACCAGTTTGGCGCCATGCTGTCGGGCAACGTCAGCGATAACCGACGCGTAAACCTGACCGTCGAGCTGAGTGAGTGAGGCATCTGCAATATTGATCACCTTGTGCGCACCGTAAGTGCCAAGCACTCCGGCGTCGTTTACGGGTCCGAGCGTAAGGGCAACACACTCAGCCCCCATGATATCAGCCGATTTGCGGCCATACGTAACGGCCTCGAAAGCCGCCTTCTTGAATTGTCCGCGATGGGATTCTGCAAATACGAGTACCATATTGTCAGTATATTTCGGGTTAAGAGATAACTTTGGCTTCTTCGTGCAGCAGGCGCACCAGCTCGTCCATATTGGCCGGATCAACCAGTTTTACGCCCGCTTTAGCCGGCGGAAGTGTGAACTGTGTCGCTTTGGTCTTGTCGTCGAAAGCACAGGGCTGTACCTCCGTGAGCGGCTTGGTACGGGCCGTCATGATACCGCGCATATTCGGGATGCGCTGCTCTGCCATTCCCTTTGCAGCACTCAGTACGAACGGGAGATCTACCTCAAGTTCCTCTACCCCACCCTCTATTTCGCGCTCCAGTGAGGCCACCGTGCCGTTCAGATCGAGTCGGGATGCGTTGGCGATGTAGGGTAGCCCCAGATGTTCTGCCACCATGGCACCCACTTCAGCGCCATTGTAATCAATAGTCTCCTTGCCGAAGAAAATGATGTCGAAATTACCCGATGCGGCGTACTCGGCAATCTGCCTGGCTGTGTAGGCAGCACTTTTCGGATCGGTATTGATGCGAACTGCCTCGTCTGCTCCAATAGCCAGCGCTTTGCGGATAGTGGTTTCATTCGATGCAGGACCCACATTCAGGGCAACTACAGTGCCGCCGAGGGCCTCCCTGATCTCGCATGCGCGTACCAGAGCATACCACTCGTCGTAGGGGTTCATGATGAACTGCACGCCCGCAGCATTGAATTCCGAACCCTCGGCATTGAAGGAAATCTTTGCGGTGGTGTCAGGCGTTTGGCTGATACAGACTAAAAACTTCATTTTGAATTGGTTAGCTGCAAGTGTTAAAGTTTATGTTTATTTTTGCGGCCCGCAAAGGTAGTCTTTTTGACCCGCTGTTAAAAACTTCCTGTGAAGTTTCCCCTGGAGCACTTCCAGGATTTTTTGCCTTCGGCCATGGAAGGTGTTTTTTCTTGCCCGGCAGAAAATCCTGAATACGCTCTAAGAAACAAAGTCCGGTTATTTTCGTTCAATATAGGATCATTCATTCTCACTTATGACTCCGCGACACCAACAACTGCTCGATTTGTATGCGGCATCCCCCGGAGATGCTTTCATTCTGTTCGCGCTGGCCAAAGAATGTGAAAATTCGGGCGATGCCGCTGCAGCTCTATCGTACTACAAACAACTACGTGAATTACACCCCGGATACATCGGTCTCTATTATCACCTGGGCAAGTTGTACGAACTGATGAATGATGAGGATCAGGCTGCCGAAGTTTATCGTGCAGGAATTGAACTGGGAAAAAATACCGGCGACAGGCATGCTACCAGCGAATTGCTGGGAGCACTTGCCAATATCGGGATCTGAAAATACAGATGATAAAACTTTTTTTTGTTATCCTCACCCTCATCTTTTCAGCCTGTGGTACAGGCCGCCTGGATGAAGCACCCGGGAAAGTGGCCACAGAGCCCCGAACGGCACAGTTTTTGGTAAAAAAAATGCAGGGCCGTAATCTGGACGCTGTCAGACGGATGAGCGCCCAGACGCGTATTTATGTGGAAGGCGATGGTCAGAGTATGTCGGCAAATGGCAACATTGTATGGGTGCGCGACAGCGCTATATGGCTGAATGTGAAAAAGTTCGGACTGGAGGCTGCCAGGGTACTGGTTACTCCCGACTCGGTTTTCATGATCAACAGGCTACAGAAAACATGGAATAGTCGGAGTCTGGAATCGCTGCAGTCCGAGTATCAGCTGCCGGGCGGTTTCGATCTGTTGCAGGATTTTCTGCTGGGACGCGCGTGGATGGACAAGGAAATGGAGTTGAAATCGGATATTGATGAAGGCTTGCACCGCCTTGCCGGCTCAAATGGTGTCGTTGCAGCTGATTACAGAATAGAGGAAGGTTCTTTTTTACTGAAAAGTGAATCTTTCCTCCAACCCAGAACGGCCAGGAATGTCCGCTTCTCCTTCGAAAACTACCAGAAAACGAAATATGCCGGTCTTTACCCCCTGATCCGCACGATTCAGGCTTTCAGCCCCGAAACCAAAGATGTACAATTTGAACTCGAATTTCTGAATGTTGACTTCAATACTCCCGCACCGTACAGGTTTGAAATTCCGGCCACTTATCAACGGACGGAGTAGGATTTTCACATGCCTGCTACCTGTCCTGCTGCTGCCCTTTTTCCTTGCCGCCCAGTCCAAAAAAGATCTGGAGGACAAGCGTAAAAAGATCATCAGAGATATTGCAGCCACCGAGAAGATGATCTCGAAAACCAGAGCGAACAAGGATGCCACCTATGACCGCTTTGTGGCGCTGCAGAATCAGATCAGCAGTCGTGAGTCGCTGATTATGACAATTGAACAGGAACTTCTGGCCGCTGAAGAAGGAATTTCAAGAAACCAGATGGTCATTGAATCGCTTCAGGCAGACGTGGCCAAAATGAGAGACGAGTATGCCAGAACTGTCAGATACGCCTTCCGGCAGAAAACACTCAGCAATCCGCTGCTGTTTATCTTGTCAGCCTCCAGCCTGAATCAGGCCTTCCGACGCTGGCTTTTCCTCCGAAAATACGATGAAAGACGCCGCGAGCAGGCCCGCCTGATCCGGGAGACGCAGGAAATGCTCAGAAACAAGACCGACAAGCTTCAGGCAACCCGTGTTGAAAAGGAACAACTGCTCATTACCATGCAGGGACAAAAAGCATCGCTCGGCGAAGAACTGACGGAGAAAAACAATATGCTCAAACTGCTCTCCAGGGACGAGGTCCGACTCAGAGCCGATCTGAATCAAAAACAGGCCGCCCGGGAACAACTCGACAAGGCTATCGAATCGGTCATCTCGGCTGAAGTGGAAAAGCGAATTGATGAGGCGAAATCGAAACCTGCACCCAAAAAAGAAGATGCCGCGCCTGCTTCACCCGCGCCCGCACCCGAGAAAAAGACCGTCAAACCAGAAAAGCCGGCCGTAATTGCCAAGCCGGAAGCTGCACCCGAATCGGCTGCATCGGTATCGGCTTCCTCGTTCGGTAAAATGCAGGGGAAGTTGCCCTGGCCTGTCGAGGATGGCTTTATCTCAAAAACTTTCGGCCGACAGAAGCACCCCACCCTCCGCAACCTGGAGATCACCAATAACGGCATTGATATCAGGACCGATGAAAATGAACAGGTTCACGCTATTTACGAGGGCGTCGTCGCTGGTGTTCAGTACATCCCGGGACACGAAAACACCGTGATTATCCAGCATGGCGATTATTATACGGTTTATTCAAACCTTTCTTCAACCAGTCTGAAGAAAGGCGACACAGTGAAAGGGCGACAAGCAATAGGAACCGTGAGCACCAATGCCATTACAGGTACTACAGAACTGCACTTCGAACTCTGGCGGCAAAAAGAACGGTTGAATCCGGGGGCGTGGATCAAGAAGTGATGGTGTATTCAGAATGGCGCTGAAAACAATGTTGGTATCAACAACAAATTTCATTGAGGCAAAAAGCGATGTTTATTTTCTTCCCACCAGAGTTTGTTAACCTCGCGAGCTAGTTGATCCACCTCTTCCTGAGTGGCTTTACTATCCCTCGTAGCTTCTTTATAAAGCAGGTAATTAATCAGACGTTGTACTCCTTCCAGATCAGTTGACGCTGGAAGTGTGATAATAATCTGGTTGTCAAGCCGCTGAATTGTCATTTTATAATAATTTAATGCAAATATATGTAATTTTCAGGTGAAATCCTGATTTATCAGTTAATCCGAATGTTAATCCCTCCCTTGTCCTGTTCAAATCCCGACAGTGAATACCCGAAGGTAAGCAGAAAATATCGGGTCAGTGTGTTCGAACGCTGCTCTTCAAGATAGTTCAGGCTGCTGTTCCTTACAATACTTCTGTTCTGGTCGAGCAAATCGAAAGCTGTCAGCCTGATTCGACCTTTGTTATTCTTGAGTATGTAACGGGTTATTCCTGCCTTCCAGAGCGGAACGACGGTGCGCTCGCCAAATGTTTCGGGGGAGTAAACGGTATAGTCGAACTGTGTTTCTATCAGCCACTTCGCCGTAGGTGTGTATTTCAGATCGGCGTACCACTGATGATTCACAACGGTGTACCACTGATGATTTACAAATTGCTGATTGAGGGCGGTATTCAGCGACCAGTGTGTTGTGGTGTTGTTCAGTCTGAAACCAAACAAGGCATCCACTTTCTCTTTCCTGCGATTCTCTACGGCAAAATCGCCACCTGCCCGCCAGTCGTTCACGTTGTTCAGTACGTCATTCAGATACAGTAACCGCTGCGTGTATCTGGTATTCAGTTTCAGGTTAAATTTGATTTTCAACGGCTTCACGGGCGCCCCAAACTGTATATTCCCCTTTACAGCCGTCTCGTGCGACACGTTCACCGGCGTAATCGTCCGCCTCAGCGACTCGTCAATACTGGTTGCATTGGTAATCCTGTCTTTGGTGTAGGTTCCGGTTATATTGGCAAAAAACGAGGTGAAACTGAACTGGTCGTACAAGAAGAAGCCCGTTCTAAGTTCGTGCACGTACTCCGGACGAAGCCCGGGGTTGCCGATATAGATACTGAGCGGGTTGGAATTGTCCACCACTGGCTGCAGTTGTTCCGGGGAAGGCTCTGTGAATCGTGTCTGGTAATCTGCATTGAGCCGGGTTCCCGACCTGATTTCGTACTCCCAGTTCGCTGAAGGAAGCAACCGGGCGAAACGCGCGTTAAAGGGCTGGCCGGTGAGCAGGTTTTCGTTGTTCAGCACCGATTGCTGTACGTCGAATCCGGCATTTATTCGCTGTTTACCCCTGTTAACGAGCAGATTGACACCTCCCTTGTCATATCTATAGCCTCTTCTGAACTGGTTGGTCAGGAGGTCATTAAGGCGTTCTCCGCCAGGTACCATATCGTAGAAATCACGGGTATTGGTATTGGAGTAGTTCTGGGTAGAGGCGCTGAATTCAAGGTATTTCTTCCCGCCGACCGGTTCCGTGTATGCGAGAGAAATTCCGGCCTGCGCACCTTTGTCGGTGATGGCCTGTCGCTGTGCGATGGTGTCTGCCATCGTCTGGGGCAGATAGAATGTATTCACGGCATCCAGTAGTCCGTCTGATCCACCGTTATTGGCGTTGAGGGTGGACTGTGCCACCAGTGCCCGGCCTGTTTTCCGGAATTTGCGGCGCCAGGTAATATTCGACCTGATATTGTACCTGTTACCCTCCGACTCATATTCGCGGGTACCCTGGTTTGACTCGGCTCCGCTGGCCGTATTGGCATAGGAAAGTCCGATATTTTCGAGAAATGAGCCACTGAATCCCCCGCTCGCGCGCACGATAACCTGCTGGAATGAATCCGGTCTGGTTTTGAAATTCAGGTTGAGGTTGTGGCCGTAACTGTTGGTGTACTGATTCGTGCGTTCAAAGTTGGAAAACAATCCCTCGGTACCCAGATTTTGTCTGGAAGTCTCCTGAAAAAGGTCGTTTTTGAACTGGTTGGCGAAGTAGCTGAGGGTGAGTTCTGTGTTTTTAGAAAAATCCTTCGAATAATTCAGTCCTCCCGCCAGTGAAGTTCGGATGCCGTTACCCGCCCGTTCATCTGAAAGCGGAATAGAACCGTCATCTATGGAAAAGGAAAAGCCGCCGCCACTCATCATGGCCCCCATTCCTCCCAGCATCTGAATGTAATCGTTGAGAGAAAATCCCACTTCATTGGTATTGTTTGCCATGCCAATCATGGATAATCTGCTGTCCGGGGAAAATCTGTTCAGGTTCATCCGGCCCTCGTATCTGTAATCTGTGCCTGCTCCTGCATCAGCCTTTCCGAAGTATCCGTGTTTGTGGGTCTCCTTCAGCTTCAGGTTGATTGTGCGTTCTTCATTACCGTCCCTGATTCCGGTCAGTTCTGCCATTTCCGACTGTTTATCGAATACCTGTACCCGGTCAACGGCCTCTGCCGGCAGGTTTTTGGTGGCCACTCTCGTATCCTTCCCGAAAAACTCTTTCCCGTCCACCAGTACGTTCTGCACTGTTTCACCCATTGCTTTTACAGAGCCGTCGCGCTGAACTTCCACGCCGGGCAACTTTTTGAGCAAATCCTCCACCGGAGCACCCGGCTGCACTTTGAATGCGGCTGCGTTGTAATCAACCGTGTCGCGACTGATACGCATGGGGTCGCGTTCTGCACTTATTTCAACGGAGGGCAGAACAGCATTCGATACCGACAGTTTTACCGGATCCAGTGTCAGTTTTTCCTGCGCAGGCTCCAGCGTAAACTCCTTCCATGCGGTGGTGTAACCAACATAAGTGACCTGTAAAAGAAACCGGCCCGGTCCTTTTACGCGAAGGGTGAAATTGCCCGCTGCATCGGTGGTGCCGAATGCGCTCATTACGGAGTCTGGTGTCATGGCAACAACCGTAGCAGCGGGAAATCATTAGAAATTGTTTCATTGAAAAAGCCTTTAGTTGCGCTCTTCGGAAGTAATCTGGATGCGGATTCCGCCTCCTTTTCCGCCCATTTCGACGCCCATTTCCTTCAGTTTTTCGTCCTGAATGACCTTGAATTCCTCCTGCGTCATTTTTTTGCCACCCTCCGGAGCCTTTATGTCGCCTTTGGATACTTTTTTCAGGTTAATACCCGTAACGGCGATCGTACGCTGACCGTTTTCCATTTCCATTTCGAGAATCATTCCGGGAAGTTTGCCATAACCTGCCGGACCCGCTGAAACCGGAATTTGTGGAGAAAACCAGGCGACGGTGTTTTCCGAGGTATCCTGCAAAATAGCCTTCTGGCATACATAGTTTCCGATCGTTTTCTGTTCACCGGTGAGTTTCCACTTGCAGTCGCGGGCCTTGCCCGTGACTAGAAAGTCGCGGCCGAAGAACTCTTTTTTGTTGATGATTGTCTCTTCGTCGAGATTGGTGTAAAGTGTATTTTGCGGCATTTTCATGACAAAGTGCACCTGATTGCCGTCATCTTCGTGTTTCATATCAATATCTCCGGCTCCCGGCTTGCCAGCCGCCTCGTAGAGTGTTTCCGTTTCGGTGAAGATCAGTTTCTTGTCGTCATGCTGGGCAGGCGGAATCATCTGTTTCAGTTTTTCGTCTGCCTCGGGTATTTCGATTTTCAGCTGAACGGTTTCGCGGTAAGTGATTTCTCCGGAGGTTTGTGCGCCCGCCTGCGTACAGGCGAAGAGCGCGGTGGCAAGCAGAATGATGTGTTTCATAGCGTCTGTGTGCGTTTTATTCTGCTGCAAAAGTGGAAAAGGGAATTCAGTTGTCATTTCTGACAAGTTGATTTAACCCGTCCTTAACGTCTGTTTTCGACCAGAACAGCTTTTATGGTATATTTCTACGGTGAACTTTATTGCTGCAGGTCTATTTTACGGCACTTGCCGGCTTCCGTCCAGCTGTGAATGATATGGGCAGCAGAAGGGTCTTTCGTGTCGGCATTTCTCATGTCAGACAGCAAATCAGGGATAGCAGGAGGCTCCTGGTGGCGATTGATGAAACAGAATCCCTTGTAAACACCATTGATTACGGCAACAACGGCCAGCTCATCGGCGTCCCTGCCTCTGTCGGTGAGCAGATAACTTCCCTGCAGTCTGCGATCAATCATTTTAAGCGCCAGTTCA
>JAJTFM010000210.1 GCA_021298575.1 Saprospiraceae bacterium
AGCCGATCCTCCAGCTTCACCAGTTCTTTTATCTGATTGATAAACCAGGGGTCAATATGGGTCAGTTTCTGAACGGTTTTGGAGGCGATACCCAGGCGGAGAGCGTCTCTTACCCGGTAAATCCGGTCGTCGCTGACCAGCTCGAGGCGGGTGAGAATATCTTCCGTACTCATCCATTCCTTGCGGTCGGCCCCCAGCCCGGCGCGGT
The DNA here is from genome assembly GCA_021298575.1 of Saprospiraceae bacterium. Taxonomy (GTDB): domain Bacteria; phylum Bacteroidota; class Bacteroidia; order Chitinophagales; family Saprospiraceae; genus M3007. The sequence continues at coordinate 209 of JAJTFM010000210.1, forward strand.
TATTTTCCTGACTCTGGCATGCCTTCTGCATGGCTTCGTTGAAACTGCGTCCTATGGCCATGACCTCTCCCACCGATTTCATCTGCAGGCCAAGGCGTGTGTCGGCACCATGGAATTTTTCAAAATTCCAGCGCGGCATCTTCACAATCACATAATCGAGTGTGGGCTCAAAAAGGGCCGAGGTGGTTTTGGTAATCTGGTTTTTGAGTTCGTCGAGGGTGTATCCGATGGAGAGTTTTGCCGCTATCTTGGCAATCGGATAGCCGGTGGCTTTGGAGGCCAGTGCCGAAGAGCGCGATACCCTCGGGTTCACTTCAATAGCAATAAGCTGTTCGTTTTCAGGATTTTGTGCGAATTGCACGTTGCACCCTCCTGCAAAGTTGCCCAGTGCGCGCATGATTTTTATTGCCTGGTTGCGCATGTCCTGATAGGAAGTGTCCGAAAGTGTCATGGCCGGTGCGACGGTGATGGAGTCGCCGGTGTGTATGCCCATCGGGTCGAGGTTCTCTACAGTACATATCACCACTACATTGTCGTTCTGGTCGCGGAGCAGTTCAAGTTCGAATTCTTTCCAGCCCAAAACGGCTTTTTCTACGAGTACCTCGTGGGTGGGAGAAGCATTCAGGCCGCGTTTGAGCGCCTCATCAAATTCTTCCTCCTTCATGACAAAGCCGCCGCCGGTACCACCGAGGGTGTATGAAGGGCGTATTACAAGGGGGAAACCGATTTTTTGTGCAGCTTCCTTGCCTTCCAGAAATGAGTTGGCAATAAAGGAGGGAGCTACCTTCAGACCGAGCTGGTTCACCAGTTTCTTGAACTCTTCCCTGTTTTCGGTGCGTTCGATAGCGGCAGTATCAACGCCAATCATCCGGCAGTTGTACTGTTCCCAGATGCCCAGTTTCTCACACTCAATGGCCAGGTTGAGGGCTGTTTGACCGCCCATGGTGGGGAGTACAGCATCAAAAGCAGGCAAATCAGGGTTTTCCTGATGTTCCTGCAGAATTTTTTCGATACTCTCGGGGGTCAGCGGCCTCAGATAGATATAGTCGGCCGTTACCGGATCGGTCATAATAGTGGCCGGATTGGAGTTGATCAGACCTACTTTGATACCCTCTTCCCTCAGGGAGCGGCTTGCCTGTGAACCTGAGTAATCGAATTCGCATGCCTGGCCGATGATGATGGGGCCAGAACCGATAATCAGAATGGTGTTGATAGACTGGTCGCGCACGTGGTAAATAATTTCCAGTTAGAAGTAAAAAAAATGCCGGAAACTGGCGTCAGGAACCCAGTTTCCGGCATTTGCCGAATTGAAAGACGATGTTTCGTTTTTTCATTTCGGGGCACAAAGGTAGGATGCTGTTTCCTAATTCATGCAAAAATATGATTAAAAAGTGCAGAACAATTTATTCGGGCCTGAAAAGTAAACATACCGGCATGGAAACGTCTGCCCCTTTCGAGTGATACTTCAGTTTGCCACTCCGTTCGTCTCTTTTGTAAATTTGTACTGAATCGCTGTCCTGGTTCGCTATCAGCAAGAATTTGCCCGATGGATCCAGTGTGAAGTTGCGGGGTGCTTTGCCCAGCGTCGGATAAAAGTCAAGCAGTGTCAGTCTGCCGGTTTTCTGGTCAATGCTGTATGCCACGATACTGTTGTGACCACGGTTTGAGGCATAAAGAAATTTTCCGTCGGGTGAAACGTGTATATCAGCACAGGAATTTTTCTCATTATACCCTTCCGGCAATGTGCTGATGGTCTGCAGCTTCTCCAGTCCGCCGTTCTCAAATTTGAGTACGTTAACGGTACAGTTCAGTTCCATAACGGCATATACAAAGCGACCGTTGGGGTGGAATACAAAGTGCCGTGGTCCGGCTCCCGGGCTGGCCTCGAAGTATAGTGGCTCGGCCGACCACAAACGACCGGTAGCCGAATCCATATTGTAGCCGTAAATACGGTCGGTACCCAGATCAGTGACAAACAGCCCGTCGTTGTTCGGAACGTAACCTACGCAATGTACGTGTGGACCTTCCTGCCGGTCTTTTATAACGCTGCTGCCTTCATGCTGAATGGTTTGCCGGCTCGCGCCCAGCGAGCCATCCGCCTGAACCTGAAATACCGAAAAGTTGCCCGATCCGTAATTTCCTGCAATACATGTCTTCCCGGTTTTGTCCACAGCAAGGTGGCAGGGCCATGATCCGCGCGATGACTGCTTGTTCAGAAATGTAAGTTTCCCGCTTTTGGCGTCGGAACGGTAAGCATTCACCTCGCCATCCGGGTTTTCTGCTACCGCATACAAGTACTTTCCGTCGGGAGAAGATGCCAGAAAAGAGGGGTTTTCAATGCCTCCTGTGACATCCGTGCGCGTCATGACCCCGGTTCTGGAATTGAAACGATAAGCATAAATGCCTTCGCTCCCGCGCGATGTATAGGTGCCCACATAGAGGAGTCGCTCCTGTGCAGCAAGAAAAAGTGGCAGTATCAGGGAGAGGATGGAAAACAGCAAATGTTTTTTCATGGAAATTGCCGGTGTGCTTTTGAACGGAAGAAACGGATAACTCGCAAAAATAGTCAGTTGCTTTAGAATTTATGGCTTTTTTTGGTTCTACGCCACTAATAGTGGGTTTATCGGGGACGGCTATTTCACAACGCAGATTTTTTTCCGGATACTGTATCCATTTTTGTCTTGTATTTCTGCGAAATAAAATCCGTTTGGCAGTGAGGTCGGGAGATCAATACTTGCGGTTTTTCCCGAGTTTTGCTGTTTGAGCAGCAGGTTTCCCTGTGTATCCAGAAGAGAAACCTGTATTATTTCCGTTGAGTATGTGATATTGAAGCCTGATGATGCAGGAATCGGGTATATATCCAGTTCTTGCCATTGTCTGTTTTGGGGTTGTGTTACCGCTGTCGCCGGTTGACAGAAAAGGGTATCAAGACATCCGTCATTGGTCACTTTCACCAACCAGCAGTATTGAGTGTTGCCTTCGTTGGTAGAACCCCCTGCAATGATATTGCCACTGCCGAGAACACCCACCCCCGCGAAAAAGCCGCTGTTGGTATAGTAAAGCGGCAAGAAAGGCGCATTAATCTTTCGTTCCCAGATACTGTCCCCGTCTGTAGAAAACTTATAAAGCCAGCCTGTGCGACGGGTTGGGTCATTGCCGTCTTTTACCAATGTTTCGCCCGCACCGATGTAGTGACCGTCTATGGCAGGGGCAAAATCCCACAATAGTATAGAAGCATTTAGACTGCCGATGCGACCAAAATGGCTTACCCAAACAGGCATCAACTGGTCGTCAAACTTCAATAACGTGGATTGGTATTGAGGGGTGCTGCCAACAATACCAATTTTGAATATTCCGTAGGCCAAAGTTTCGCCTTCATTCGTCACTATTATTTTTCGGTTACCGCCAACAACTGATTCTACCGGAAATTGCCATAACCCAAGCTCGTCTCCATTGATACCCAAAACCATAAAGGTGGAGAAGCCTGTATTTTCCTGTATATTAGTTGTACTGACGAAACTGGCTATATAAGTTGAGTCCATTTTTTTTTGAACATTAACCACGGTGGTTGAAAATTGGCTGAAATCAAAATTTTTAATCCAAATCGTTTCCCCTTGTTTATCCACATGCCGGATAAAACCGTCGGTATAAAAATCGGGCCGCTGGATAGAGCCATAAAGTAAGTAGCCTTCCGGCGTTTCCAGTAATTTGTAAAAAAAATTGCTCAGATTCACGGTGTCAGGGTATTCTTTGATAAACTCTACATGCAGGTCATTTGCCATTTTGATTAAAAAGGCGCTTTTCCTGTACACCGTAGCTGCAATCGCGGCAAATCCGCCGTCGGCAGTTCGGATAATGTTCCCCCAGGCGTTATTTGTATTCAACAGATCTCCTTTCGTATCCAGAATAAAGTTGTGTGCCAGGAGATTACCCAATGTATCAAATTTTGCAACAAAATTCCCCTGTTTCCATTCAATATTATTGTTAAATCCAACGCCATAACTCACAATAGTATCCTCATATACTATCATGTGAAAGACATAGCCTAATGGATATGGCAGCGATTTAGCCATATTAAAAGTGCCGCTCTGTGATTGCACCATATACAGGCCGTTGGGTATGTCGCTGACTGAAATTTCCACCAGCCCCCCGGATGCAGGCAGCAGCCGTTCGCGTTGCAACTTGCCTTGAATGTCGAACAGACGTATATATCCGCGCCCAACCACCGAACGATGGAATCGGTCTCCACATTCAGGGTATCCAGGCTGTATTGTGTCAGAATGCGGTTGGCATCCCGGTTTATGTCAATGCGGAGCTGTTTGATTGACTCGGCTTCGGCCGCTTGTTGTACGGGGTTGGTAATGTTGTGGAATGCGGCCGTTTTGACCAACCATTGCTGGCGGTTTTGGCTAAAAGTCGATTTCCAGGATTCCAATTCAACCGTTGGGCAGGGAATACAAGGTTCCGGGTCGGCGCAACTGCTGTTCGGCTGGTTAGTCGAAAATCTTGTAAACCCGGTTATATCACAAAAGTTGTTCGGGTCGCCCGGTGTGCCCGGGTCTTGAGCAGGGTCACTGTCAAAAAAATAATAGTCAATCGGCGCACCTTCGTTCACGATGGTGCACCATAAAATAGTCGGCGAGCCGGAGAAAACATTCCCTGCCGCACGAGGATCTTGACCAAATACAACCTCTCCCTGTGTTTTTCTAATACTTCCGCCTGTGATACGAAAGTCGCCATCAAAATTGCCATCATTGGTGTTGCACAGGTAAAGCAGGCCATCTTCATCGTAACCATTGAAACCGGTTGCCCGGTTACCGATTTTAAGACTGCTATAATCGTTTTTGAAAATGGTATTATTCATTCCTTCCCCCAGCTCGATGCAGTCTGTACCGATAAGTATTTCAGCGGGGAAATTCGGGCCATCGAAATAGAAATCGTTTCTGGACAAATAAAACCCTGTTGTCACGCCTTTGATTTCAACTCCCTTTACCTCGGACATAAACGAAGGACACGCATCGGGTTTTTTTACTGAAAAATTGCTGCCTGTGATGGCAAAATTGCTGGATGAGATTAACTCGATCTCTTTCAAACAACCAATAAAGTTGGAACCGGAAACATAGAGCGACCCGTTGGTTTCGGTCAGTTTATCGGCGCGTATGCCGCGATAAAGTTGCTCAAAACGACTGGACAGCGACACACTGAAGCCGGAGTTTTTGGAGTCTATGCCGATTGCCCGGGGTGCCAGTGTTGAGCATTGGCTGCGGAAATCCCCAAAACGGCCCAACCTTATGTTTAGCCCTTTTATACCATTCAGTTCAAGCAAGGTGGGCTGTTTGTCGCCGCCTCTGTAATCATTCGTTACGGAAAATATGGGGCCAAGGAAACTGCTGTGGTTTTGAAAACTGTACTGCCCGAAACAAACGGGTCGCTCTATGT
>JAJTFM010000211.1 GCA_021298575.1 Saprospiraceae bacterium
GGCGGTTTTTATTCAGGTCTCTGGCCGGAAAAGTAAAGTCCGGCCGCGCTGACCATCTTTTCAGCGAAAGCTATTTCGGGTGCAATAATTTTATAGGCGGGGTCATTGGCCTTCTCGCGCAGTGATGACTCCACTGCCTGAAACTCTCCTCGGCTGAGCTGCAGCTCGTAGTTGAACTGATTTTCTGTGGCGAACTCCGTAAAAGCAGCCTCGTGACCGGATACCGGCCTTAACAGGCGGACGTACACCAGGCAGAGGAGAGCTGCTGTCACAAATCCGCAAAAGCCCGAAAAAAGCAGCATTTTAAAGCCAAAACCTCCCTTCTGAATGCGAAGCTGTTCATATTCATATTGCAGTTTTCGCGCTTCTTCCCTCAACTCCCGGCTCTGATCGTACACTTGCGACCAGTGCTCCTCATAACTTTTTGCGCGTTTTTCTGTTACAGCCAGCGACTTTTCGAGCGCCCTGATCTGTTTTGTTGCCTCTTCGACCATTCTGCGAAGCTCTTCCGGGTTCGTTTGCATAAGTCTCTCAGTTTTGTGCAAAAATAACCTTTTAGAACACAACTTGTTATCCGTTTATACAAACGTGACATATTCATGAAACTTGACATCCTGGCAATCGGAATTCACCCTGACGATGTAGAGCTCGGCTGCTGCGGTACGCTGATGCGACACGCTGCAATGGGAAAAACATTTGGTATCCTCGATCTGAGTGCCGGAGAGCTGGGCACCCGCGGCACACCCGAACTGCGCAGACAGGAGGCCATGAATGCCGCTGAACTGCTCGACAGATCATCCGGAAATATCAGCCGGAAGTTGTTCTGTGCAACGCTGTTGACGACAGGCACCCCGACCACGGGCGCGCTTCAAAAATGACACAGGACGCCTGTTTCTATAGCGGACTCGCCAAAATTGAGACGTTCGACAGCGACGGCAGCCTGCAGGAAAAGTGGAGACCGGCAGCGGTGTACTCTTATATCCAGGACAAACAGCTCACCCCCGACTTCGTGGTGGATATTACCCCGTGGGTTGAAAGGAAAATGGAGGCTATTCTCGCTTTCAGGTCGCAGTTCTGGGACCCGGGCGGAGAGGTACCCAATACCCCAATCTCTGGAAAAGACTTTCTCGATTTCATGTACGCCAAAATGCGCGTATTCGGACGAAGTACTGGCGCTGACTATGCCGAGGGATTTGTCTGTACCCGCACACCCGGCGTGAATAACCTGTTCGATCTCGTATAAAAAGTTAATAATTCCAAAAATAAAGACGCCTCAAGTTTAACTTGCGGATATTTGCAGGTCAAAATGTCAAATCATACAAAACAAACCAGTCGGATGAAAAGATTTGTTGCTGCATCACTGCTCGCTCTTTCATGTATCGCCAGCGTCTGTGCAACCGGAATCGGTGGCCCGGGCATGAAAATTAAAGTCAAACTGGAGAACTACACCGAAAAAGAACTCCTCCTCGGCTTCCACTACGGTGAGAAGCAATACGTCAAGGATACGGCGGTAATAGATGCCGAAGGTTACTTCACCTTTGACGCCGACACTGTGCTGAGCCCGGGTGTCTATTTGCTGGTGATGAAGCCATCCAACAACTACCTGCAGATGCTGCTGCCGGAAGATGATCAGGAATTCACCATCACGACCGATATCAACGATCTGGTCGGCAAAATGAAAGTGAAAGGCTCTGAGGACAACGCGGTTTTTTACGATTACCTCCGATTTCTAAACAAATACCGCCCCGAGGCCGACTCGCTGAAGGCTAAAATAATGCGTGCAAAAGGCAATGAAGCAGATTCCGTCAAATATACCCTGGAACTGGAAGGCCTCGACAAGGTCGTTAAGAAGTACCAGCTCGACATGATCGCCAAATACCCGAAAACTGTGTGCGCGCGAATGACCAAAGCCTCAATCGATCCGGAAGTCCCCGAGTTCGACGGCAAAGACGAGCAGGAAAAGGCCCGCAGGCGCTACTACTGGATCATGGCCCACTATTTCGACAATATTGACATTGCTGATCCCGCTCTGCTCCGCAGCCCCGTACTCCATCCTAAAGTACACGATTATATCACTAAATACGTGCCCCAGCACCCCGACAGTGTTAATATAGCACTGGATATCCTGTTTGGAAAATTGCAGAAAAACCAGGATAATTTCAAGTATTTCCTGGTTCACTTCATCAATCACTACGCCAAAGCACAGGTTGTAGGCTTCGATGCATGTTATGTACATATCGCCCTGGAATACTACTGCAAGGGTCTAACACCATGGGCCAAAAAGGAAGATATTGAGAAAATTTGCGATAATGCCCGTCGCCTCGAACCCATTCTGATTGGCAAAACAGCACCCAATATCGTTGTTTATGACCGCAAGGGCGAACCGCATGCACTGTGGGATGTAAACGCCGACTACACAGTACTGTTCTTCTGGGCGCCCGACTGCGGTCACTGCAAGAAAGCCGCCCCGTTCATGATTGAGTTTGCCCAGAAGTACAAAGACAAAGGCGTCAAAGTCTTCGCCGTTTGTACCGCCGTTGCCAAAACTATCGAGGAAAAAGACGGCGCCGAGTGCTGGAAAGGCGCGGAAGAAAAAGGGTTCACCGACGACCTGTTCATGAACCTGGTGGATCCGCTTCTCCGCAGCAAATACAAAACGCTGTACGATGTGCAGTCAACACCACAGATATTCATCCTCAACCGCGAGCACAAAATACTCATGAAGCGTATCGGTGCCGAACAACTGCTGGAAAACGTCATGGACGAGGTAATGAAAGCTGAAGAGGAGAAAAAGAAAAAGAAATAACCATGATCAATCTCGTTTCCGATACGGTTACCAGGCCGACAGCGCCTATGCTGGGTGCCATGATGAACGCCGGCGTCGGCGACGATGTATTCCGTCAGGACCCCACTGTAAATGAACTGGAAGAGAAGGCGGCGGCCCTGTTTGGTCACGAGGCCGCCCTCCTCTGTCCGAGTGGTACCATGACCAACCAGATTGCCCTTAAAGTGCACACCCGTCCGCTCGATGAGGTAATCTGCGACGAAATGAGCCATATATACCAGTATGAAGTGGGCGGTTACGCCTTTCACTCGGGTATTGCGGTCAACCTGCTGCGCGGAGAAAACGGAATACTCACAGCTGACATGGTAGATCAGGCGGTAAAGCCGCTGTACGACTGGCTACCCAAAAGCACGCTCGTTGTGCTGGAAAACACCTGCAACAAGGGCGGCGGAAGTATCTACCCCGTTGAGAATATCCGCCAAATCAATGCGGTATGCCGCAAACGGGGGCTCAGGCTGCACCTCGACGGAGCACGTATCTTCAATGCGCTGGTCGAAACAGGAGATACCCCGCAGGAAATTGGCAGTTTGTTCGACAGTATCTCCATTTGCCTCAGCAAAGGCCTGGGAGCGCCCGTCGGATCCCTGCTCACCGGCAACAAAGACTTCATTGCCGAGGCCAGACGAGTGAGGAAAGTCATGGGTGGCGGCATGCGACAGGCAGGATACCTCGCTGCGGCAGGCATATACGCCCTCGACCACCACGTTGACAGGCTGAAAGAGGACCACGCACACGCGCGCGTACTGGCGCAGGCGTTGTCGGAACTGAGCTACGTCGGCCATATTCGTCCGGTTCAGACGAACATTGTCATTTTTGACCTGCACCCGCCACTCACACCGGCTGTCTTTCTCGATTATCTCAACAGGAACGGTGTGGCAGCTTCAGCATTCGGTCCGCAGACCATACGATTTGTCACACACCTCGACGTGAACCGCGATATGATTGACAAAACCGTTCAAATACTGCGGAATAATCATTGAGCGCTATCAGGGTGTGTTGTACCTTTGCGCCCCGAAAATCAATCCAACTTCTGTGACAGACTTCCTCTCCGAACTTCACCGTCGGCGCACCTTTGCCATCGTAGCGCACCCCGACGCAGGTAAAACTACCCTCACCGAGAAACTGCTGCTCTTCGGCGGTGCTATCCAGACTGCCGGTGCAGTCAAAAGCAACAAAATCAAGCGCAGCACCGTTTCCGACTTTATGGAAATCGAGCGGCAGCGCGGTATCTCCGTGAGCACCTCCGTCATGGGGTTTGAGTATCGCAACCTGCAGATCAACATCCTTGACACACCCGGACACGAGGACTTTGCGGAGGATACCTACCGCACCCTCACTGCCGTTGACTCCGCCATCGTGGTGGTGGATGTGGCCAACGGCGTGGAAAAGCAGACAGAGAAGCTTACCAAGGTGTGCCGCATGCGCGATACCCCGATTATCTTTTTTGTAAACAAGATGGACAGGGAAGGAAAAGACGCCTTCGACCTGCTCGACGAAATTGAACAAAAGCTATCGGTAAAAGTTACCCCTCTTTCGTGGCCTATTGGCATGGGACAGCGATTCAAGGGGGTGTACAATTTATACGAAAAAAAACTCGTGCTGTTCAGGGCGCATGGCAAGCAGGAAGACGAGGACATCATTGTTTTTGAGGATCTTTCCAGTCCCGAGTTGGAGAGCCATATCGGAGAATCAGCTGCCCGGGAGCTCCGCAGCGAGGTGGAGGTAGTTGAAACCGTATATCCTGCATTCAAGTCAGAAGAATACCAGCGCGGCAACGTTTGTCCGGTATTTTTCGGCTCCGCGGTAAATAACTTCGGCGTCAAGGAGATGCTCGACTGTTTCGTGGAAATCGCCCCTACCCCGCTGCCCCGAAACGCGGAAGAGCGACTGGTGAAGCCCGAAGAGCAAAAAATGACCGGTTTTGTGTTCAAGATATTTGCCAATATGGATCCGAAGCACCGTGACCGGATTGCTTTTTTCCGTATTTGTTCGGGCAAATTTGAGCGGAACACCAATTACAGGCACATCAGACTGGGTCGTGACGTGAAGTTCCCGGCGCCGACCATGTTTATGGCTTCCAAAAAGACAGTACTGGAAGAAGCCTATCCGGGTGATGTGGTTGGTTTGTACGATTCGGGCAATTTCAA
>JAJTFM010000212.1 GCA_021298575.1 Saprospiraceae bacterium
GACTAGTCCCGTCCTCAAATAGCGCCACTACCGAGCGGTCATCCTGACGGAAACCGGCAAACCGCTTGTTCAGGAGGATGGTATCGGCAGGCAACTGGGCGGCCAGCAACTGCTGGAGCACGCCCCGGTGAATTGCCACCGTGTCGAAGTAAAAATTCTTCCTGACCCAGGCCCCGTCTATCACCGAAATCGGACGGTATTTCAGGTCAACCACGCTGATTTTATCCAGCTTTTTGCCGGCTGCTACAATGGTGTCGGCTATTCCGAGTTCTGACAAAACCTGCAGTGCATTTGGCGCCATCCAGATGCCCGCACCGGCCTCGCGCAGCGCGGGTGCCTGCTCGCACACGAGGACATCCATCCCAGCCTTTCTGAGTGCTATGGCAGTGGTCAAACCGCCAATGCCGCCTCCAACTATGATTCCTTTTTTCATGAATTGAACAAATTTGCAGGAAAAAACTACATTTTCAGTATCTCCGTGACAGTCCTGAGGTTTCTTGTCGTGGCTGTCACCCCAAATACCGATTCAAAGTAATTGTTGTTGAGCCTGGTGTTGCCGTATCCGCCGGGACAATACAGGTGGACCGCCCGGGGCGTGACATAAACTGATTCGTCCACCCGCTTTCGCTCTACTTCCATCACATCGTAATCACCCGGCGGCTCTGAGAGAAAAATGATGTAACCATTGGCCGGATCACATTCCTCGTCCCCATAGAAAGGACTTTCATTCAGAATACTTCCGAGCGATTCAATGCTTCCGACAAGCACTGGCACCTTTAATCCGAAATCCGTCTCTATGATCTCAGTGATACGTCTGGCCAGCTCGCCGGCGTCCGACAGTTCGTGAGAGAATACAACATTTCCACTCTGGAGATAGGTTCTCACGTCCTGAAGTGAAAGGGCGGTCAGGGATGCCCTGAGTGCGTCCATTTTTATCAGATTCTTACCACCAACATTGATGCCGCGAAGGAAGGCTGCGTATTTGTACATTTAATAAAGGTATATAAAATTATTTATCTGTAGCAGAAATATCTGATTAACCCTGTCGTTTTAACACTTTAAACGAAGTATTTCACCTCCCGAAAGCAAATCCTTTCTGAAAATGACCCGACACTTTCTCTCCTTTTTCTGCTTCACCTTACTGACAACACTCTCGCTGTTTTCCTGCAAATGGTTCGGCCGATCTGAAAAGCCGGTCTCCATCAACGGGAAACAGGACGCCCTTGATATGATGGAAATGCCTCCCCTGCCCGCCGGCGGCACCTACGCCGCAGAATGGAAAACAATAGACAGCCTCGAACAGGAGGGACTGCTCCGGTCAGCGCTCGAAAAAACCGAGGAGTTACAAAAACGGGCAGCCGACGATAAAAACGGTGCCCAGATTGTCAAATGCCTGCTCTTCAGGGGGAAATACACCACCCTGCTGGAAGAAGACGGACTGGCGGTAGCCATGCTGATGATGGAAACTGAAACCGGAAAGCTGCAACAGCCGGAAAAATCGGTTATGCAGAGTCTCCTCGGGGAAATGTACCCCAAATACCACGCCAACAAACGGTGGGAAATCAGTCAGCGGACTCCCCTGTCGGGTGATGAGGGCGGCGATATCCTCACCTGGTCGGGCGCGCGCATCGCGCGACAGGCTTCGGATCTGTACGCTGCTTCTGTGGAGCAGGCCGAACTGCTCCGGACAGTGCCGGTTTCCCGGTTCAGCGATGTGCTTTACCCGGGTGAAAACGACTCCATCGCCGGACAGCCCCTGCGCTCATCCTTGTACGATCTGCTGGCCTACAGAGCCATTGAATACTATTCCAACGACCTGAACTTTCTGAATGAACCGGTATATGAGTTCATACTCGATCAGGATTTCTCTTTTGCACCGCACGGGGAGTTCCAGGACAAAGTATTTGACTCCCGGGACGGATATTCGGGCAAGTGGAGGGCAATCAGGCTATTCCAGGAGTTGCTAAAAGCGTACAACACGGATAATCAGGGCGACCAGACAATCCGGCGCGCGCGCCTTTACGATGCTGATCTGGCCCGACTTCAGTTTGTGTACGCCAACTCCGTACTCGATAACAAGACGGACCCGGCTGATAGTGGAAATGCCCGATAACAAGGCTGATAACGCAAAACTGGCTGTAGGCAAACTAGAAGACGCCATCAGGCGCTTCCCCGCCACGCTCGGTGCCAAAAGATGCGAATCACTCCTCGCCGAAATACGAAAACCGCAACTGTCGCTCTCGGTGGAAAGTGTGAGTCTGCCCGGCAGACATATCCTCGCCTCGGTGGGTTACTCCAATCTCGGCAAAGTATTCGTCAAGGTTGTTCAGGGGAATAATAACGACAACAACGAAGATAACTGGGGTAATCAGGAGGGTATTAAGTCGCTCAAGTCTGTCAGTCAGCTGATCTGGACGATCAGTGACCCGGCGGATTATCAGCCACACCGAACGGAAATCAGCGTGGACCCGCTACAGCCCGGCCGCTACTGGCTCCTTGTTTCCGACAACCCCGGCTTCGACGAGAAAAAAGGCGTATTTGCCTACGCCGAATTCAGCGTATCGAATATTGCCGCCACTACCCTGCGCGCCGAAAACAAATCGCGCCTTGTACTCTGCGACCGGACAACGGGAGCTCCGCTTCCGGACGTGAAGGTGGACTTTTTTTTCGCCGATTACCGCGGAAACGAGCGAAAACTCGTGTCGGCAGGTTCGTCGGTGAGTGATAAAAACGGCATAGCGGAACCTGTGAAATCAGGTAACCGCAACTTTCTGTCTGCCAGAGCATCGCTTGGACAGGACTCGCTCTGGATAGGTGGTGCGTATGACCATGAAAATCGCGGAAAATGGAGACCCTACCCCACTGTCCACTTTTTCACCGACCGTGTTATCTACAGGCCGGGTCAGACTGTCTATTTCAAAGGGATTGTTTTCCAGAATGATGAACAGAACAAGCCGGAAATTCTCCCGAACAAAAGCGTAACAGTCACTTTTTTTGATGTTAATGACACTAAAAAAGGCGAACTTAAACTGAAGTCCAACGCCTTTGGAACCTTCAACGGAGCATTCACAGCACCAACCGGCGGCCTCACTGGTACCATGCGTATTGAGGCTACCGAAGGGGCTGGCGGATCGCAAAACATCAAGGTAGAAGAGTACAAACGCCCTCGGTTTGAAGTAAAATTCAATCCGGTAAAGGGCAGTTTCCGACTCAATGATGCCATCGCTGTAACCGGAGAGGCCAGAAATTATGCCGGCAATGCGGTGGACGGGGCTCAGGTGCGATACCGGGTGGTCAGGGAAGCCCGTTTCCCCTATTTCTACGGATGGTACAGGAGCTACATGCCCACTTCTCCCTCCAGAGAAATTGTCAGTGGTACGACAACCACGGATGTCAACGGCAGCTTCACGGTGAAATTCGATGCGGTACCCGACCAGGCTGTTGCCCGAAAAGACCAGCCTGTATTCACCTACACGGTATATGCCGATATCACCGATATCACCGGCGAAACCAGGAGTCAGGAGACAGCCGTGAGTGCCGCGTATCAGTCCATGCAGGTGAACTGGCAGCTTCCTCAGGAGGTAAGCGTTAAAGACCTGGCGAAAACAGGCCTTGCTACCACCAATATGGCCGGTGAGCCCGTACCTGCAGAAGGTAAAATCACCTTCCAGAAACTCGTAGAGCCCAAACGGTTCTTTCTCGAAAGATACTGGGAAAAACCCGACCTGCCTGTGCTTGCAAAACCCGATTTTGAGAGCAAGTTCCCCGACCTGGCCTGGGGTGATGAAGATAATCCACAGAAATGGGGACGCGAAGATTTCACCCGGACAGTCAACTTCAACACCGCTGAACAAAAGTCGGTTGACCTGAATGAAGACAAAACCGGAGCCGGCTGGTATATTTTCAAACTTGCTACAGTAGATTCATACGGTGAAAAAATGGAGATTGAGCGGATTGTCAGGGTATTCGACGACAAGTCCACCTTCTATACACCCGGCGCCCGCATGGAAAAGGAATCGTCGGAGCCCGGTGAAAAGGCTGTGATGATCCTCGGCGGCAAACCCGCCAATCTGCACTTTTTTGTAGCCAGCGGAAAAAATTCGGTTGTTCAGTGGATAAAAACCACCGGTAAAGAATCGGTTTCGTTCCCGGTAACAGAGGCGGACCGAGGCGGACTCTCGCTGGCAGGTTTCTGTGTGCAGAATAATCGCTACTATATACTAAATCAGTATGTCAGTGTGCCCTGGTCCAACAAAGACCTGCAGATCAGGTACGAAACATTCCGCGACAAACTTGCGCCGGGTGAAAAGGAAACCTGGAAAATTCATATCAGCGGACCACAAAAGGAAAAGGTCGCCGCCGAAATGGTCGCTACCTTGTACGATGCCTCGCTGGACCAGTTTATTCAGCATGAATGGCATCGGCTTCCTTATCCGCAAAACGGCATGTACCTGCGGGCTGAAAACCAGATTGGTTTCGGCCTGACGAACGGTTATGTACTGTCTGAAGTCTCCACCCCCGGAGCGCCGGGCCGCTCCTACCCCTCCCTGAACTGGTTTGATTTCCCGTTCTGGAACCCTGGTGTAATGACCGCTATGGGAGCCGGCATGCCAAAGGCCGCCTTCCGGAATAACAGAATGGAGTATGCCATGGCAGAAATGTCTGACGACGGCGTCGCAGAGCCGACTGTCCGGTACGATACGGTGATAAACAGTGAGGAGCCTGCTGACAGGGTTAAACCGGCGAATTTTCCGGCTACTATGCGCCGCAACCTGGATGAAACGGTCTTTTTCTTCCCCGAGCTGCACACCGACTCTTCAGGTAACGTGATACTCAAATTCACCATGAACGAGGCGCTTACCCGGTGGAAACTGCTCACGTACGCGCACACGAAGGACCTGAAACAGGCCATTTCTGAAAAGGAAGTGGTCACACAGAAGGAACTCATGGTGATTGCAAATCCGCCCCGCTTCCTGCGCGAGGGCGACGAGATTGAGTTCTCTGCCAAGGTGAGCAATCTCTCTACCGAAACGCTCACCGGTACCGCCACTCTTAATCTGCTCGACGCTGCCACCCTACAGCCCGTGGAGCAGGCGTTCGGACTGGCTCGCAACAACCGGGTAGCCCGGTTCAGTGTACTGCCCGGACAGTCGGGTGCCGTTTCATGGCGCATCCAGGTGCCCGAGAAGTATAACGGCGCCGTTACCTGGCAGATCTACGCCGACGCACGTTCTTTTCGCGATGGAGAAGAAAGCACCATTCCGGTCGTGAGCAACCGAATGCTGGTTACGGAAACACTGCCCATGGCACTCCGGGGCAATCAGACCAAACGTTTTTCATTCGACAACCTGAAGAATAACACTGGCGGATCGCTCACTACACAGAAATACACCCTTGAATTCACCAGCAATCCGGTCTGGTATGCCGTGCAATCGCTGCCTTACCTGATGGAATACCCATATGAGTGCTCCGAGCAGATTTTCAGTCGCTATTACGCCAACTCACTGGCTTCCACGGTGGTGGAAAAAATGCCCAACATCCGGAATGTTTACGAACGCTGGAAAGGCACAGATGCCATGAAATCAAACCTGAGTAAAAACCAGGAGTTGAAATATGCCTTGCTGGAGGAAACCCCGTGGGTACTTGAAGCCCAGAGCGAGGAGCAGCAGAAACAGAATATTGCCCTGCTGTTTGACCTGAATCACATGGCCGACGAGCGCGCACGCGCACTCAGGACGCTGGCCGAACGGCAGGCTTCCGACGGCGGCTGGTCCTGGTTCCCCGGTGGTGAATCGAGCTGGTATGTGACTCAATACATCACCACGGGTCTGCTAAGGCTGCAAAAGCTGGGTGTGGCAGAAACTGAATCGGATCAGCTGCTGGAGGAAATGACGGACAGAGCACTCGGCTTCTGCGACGCCAAACTGCGGGCTCAGTACAACGAGCTGGAACGGCTCGCCGAAGACGGCAAGATCAAAATGGACGACGACCACCTCGAAGGAATGGCGATTCAGTACCTGTACATGCGCTCCTTCACCACTGCACTCGACCGGCCGTCGGTGGAAGCAGCCTACTACCTGTCTCAGTCACAGAAATACTGGCTCGGCAAGGGACTGTATCAGGAGGGAATGATCTCACTGGCCCTGCACCGCTGGGCGTTCGGTGCGTCCGAAGTCGCCCCTAAAATAGTGAACAGTCTGCGCGAACGCGCTACAGTAAAGGAGGAACTTGGCATGTACTGGCCTGTTGACTGGGGCTATTACTGGTACCAGCTTCCGGTGGAAACCCAGGCGCTCATGGTGGAGGTATTTGG
>JAJTFM010000213.1 GCA_021298575.1 Saprospiraceae bacterium
TCTCGCCTACTGCGATTACGAGAATGGCAATTATCAGCGCGGTCTTCAGATACTCGACGAGTATTTCAAGATTGTCACACCTGACAAGGTACTGGTTTCCGACTATGAGTACCACGGCAACCTGCTCATCAAGGGCAAGGGCGATACCCTGCGCGCCATCGAGGATTACCGGACAGCCATTAAAATGGATACCACCGGTGGCCGCTGGACGCTGAACAAGGAGATTGGAGATCTTCTTTACACGCGCAAGGATCAGTGTGGAGCAGCCGAGGCTTATGGCCGTTATATTGACTCTCTGCCTTCAACAGACGCCAACTATGCCACATATCTTTACAAACTGGGCCTTTCGCAGTACTACTGCAAGAGCGATTCGCTTCGCTTTGACAAATCGCTGGTAACCTTCAAGAAGATTACCGAGGTAAAGCCAACCGCCACTATTGGCTGGCTCTGGAGCGCCAAGGCTGCCGCCACCAAAGATCCTTCACCGGATGAAATCGCGGCCAACCCCGAGCTTGCCAATGAATACGGTAAAGCGCATGATTACTACGAGAAGTATGCCGAACTGGCTTCCGCCGACAAGGTAAAAAACAAAAAGGACCTGCTTACGGCCTACCAGTATCTCTCGTACTGCCATTTTGTGAAAAAAGAAGAGGCCATCTTCAATAATTACATCTCCAAATGGCTTGAAATCGAAACCGATCCTGAGAAACAGAAGCCAATTCTGGAAATGAAGGATGCTTTCGGAAAGGAAGAACCTGCGGTTGATTCAAACGCTCCCAAAGGAAAGAACTGATTCAGTAATTATCAGTGTACAGCCTGCCTGACGGAAAACAGTCGGGCAGGCTGATTTTTTTCGATTACATAGTCGGGTTGATATACCGATACCCAAAAAGAAATCCCCCTCATGATCACTCATGAGGGGGATTTTCAGTAGCTCTTCAGAATCATTACAGCGGAATAGTGCTGCTCGCACTGTCGCGCGGGTCGGAAAAATCCTGCAGATGACTCTGACTTCTGGTTTCCTTGCCGCCCTCTACCTTGTTCATCTCAGACTTGCTGAGGACAGTTGAGCTCGACTCAATTTCGCCGAGTGAACGCTTGTCCTTCCCGGAGGCATCCTCTGTCTGCTGGCCTTTGTTTTTGTTGGAGAATAATCCCATAGCGACCTTATGTTTTGGAACGTTACGAAAAGGTTTTACTCGTGCCGTAGCACAAAGGTAAGCGCTTTTTGCAAATTTGCAAGGGAGCGGACGTTTTTTTTAGGGAACGGTGGGTATTCCCGTATTAATTTTTTTGCATTGACCAAGGGTAACATGTTTACATATTCCTCCGGTATTGTCCGCCCACATTAAACAGTGTTCCGGTAATCTCCCCAAGCGAGCAGTATTTGACGGTTTGCATGAGTTCGCCGAAGATATTTCCATTTTGAACAGCAGTTTGACTGAGCCTTTGCAGTGTCTGTGTTGCTTGTTCGGCATTGGCATTATGCAGGTTCTCCAGCGTTTCAATCTGTGCCAGTTTTTCCCATTCTTCTGCTCTGATGACTTCTCTTGGCAGGATAGTGGGTGATCCTTCTTTTGAAAGGAAGGTATTGACACCGATGATTGGCAGTTCACCTGTGTGTTTGAGGGTTTCATAGTAAAGGCTTTCCTCCTGGATTTTTCCCCGCTGGTACATGGTTTCCATGGCCCCGAGTACGCCACCCCGTTCGGTGATCCTGTCAAACTCGGAAAGTACGGCTTCTTCCACCAGGTCGGTCAGTTCTTCGATAATAAACGAACCCTGTATTGGATTTTCATTTTTTGCCAGTCCGAGTTCCTTGTTGATAACCAGCTGTATGGCCATTGCCCGGCGCACCGATTCTTCGGTAGGCGTTGTTATGGCTTCGTCATACGCATTGGTATGCAGCGAGTTGCAATTGTCGTAGATAGCGTACAGCGCCTGCAGGGTTGTCCGGATATCGTTGAAAGCGATTTCCTGGGCGTGAAGGCTTCTGCCGCTCGTCTGGATATGGTATTTGAGCATTTGGCTGCGTTCATTGGCGCCGTACAGGTGCTTCATGGCTTTTGCCCAGATTCTTCTTGCTACCCTGCCTATTACAGCGTATTCCGGATCGGTCCCGTTGCTGAAGAAGAACGACAGGTTGGGGGCGAAATCATCCACGTTCATTCCCCTGGAGCGATAATATTCGACGAATGTAAATCCGTTTGAGAGGGTGAAGGCCAGCTGGGTAATCGCTGTACATCGCCCATTACGCGAAGCGAGAACTCGGTGGAGAAGATACAGGTGTTTTGCGCCTGATCTTCCTTGAGTATATCGGCCTGTACAGTGCCTCGAACCGACGACAGGGCGTAAGCTTTTATTTTCTGATAAACATCGGCAGGAAGCACTTCATCGCCGGTGATGCCCAGCAGCAGCAGTCCGAGGCCGTTATTTCCCTCCGGCAGCGAATTGTCAGAGCTGTTTTCACTGGCCCTGTATTTTGGCCGCGGAAGGCCACGGTCGTCATATTTCTCTTTAAGCCGGGCCTCTACCAGATATTCGAGCCCGTTTTCCCGGATGTATTTCTCGCATTGCTGATCAATAGCTGCGTTCATGAAGAAAGCAGCGATGGTAGCTGCCGGACCGTTGATGGTCATGGAAACCGACGTTTTCGGGTCGCACAGATCAAATCCGGAGTACAGTTTTTTGGCATCGTCGAGGCAGCAGACGCTCACGCCGGAGTTGCCGATTTTACCATAAATATCAGGGCGATGATCGGGGTCTTCACCATAGAGTGTTACTGAGTCGAATGCTGTGGACAGGCGTGCGGCGGGCATGCCCAGGGAAACATAGTGGAAGCGGCGGTTCGTGCGCTCTGGGCCGCCCTCGCCTGCGAACATGCGCGTGGGGTCTTCTCCTTCGCGCTTGAAGGGGAAGACCCCTGCCGTGTACGGGAATTCACCTGGTACATTTTCCTGCAGCGACCAGCGGAGAATTTCACCCCAGTCCTGAAACCCTGGCAGTGCCACTTTCGGGACACGTGTTTTACTGAGGCTTTCCGTATATGTCTGAACGCGGATATCTTTTCCGCGCACCTGATATACATACTCATCTGCGTAGTATCTGGCGCGCTTCTGCTCCCAGTTTCTGATCAGATCGTAGTGGTGCGGGTCCAGATCCTTGAGCAGCGACTGATACGCCTCCGTCAGCGACTTCACCGTCGGATTGGGGTGTTCGGAGCCGGCCACCGGGTTGTCGAGGAGCCGCGGGCCGCCGAGGTGCAGCACTGACTGGTGCAGGGCGAACAGATTCCTGGCAATTTCAGCCTGCTTTCCGGCTTTTTCGTCGTATTTTCTGTTAGTTTCAGAAATTTCGGAGAGGTATCTGGTTCTGTTGGGTGGTATGATATAGATTTTTTCGGATTCGCCGGATACGGTATCAGAATCAGTCAGTTTCAGCGAGCCGTCACTTTTTTCCGACAGTAACTCCATTACACGCCTGTAAAGCTGATTGACACCGGGATCGTTAAACTGTGAAGCTATGCACCCGAAAACCGGCATGTTTTCGGTGGGTATATCCCACAGATTCCTGTTTCGCTGAACCTGTTTGCGCACATCGCGGAGGGCATCGAGGGCGCCTCGCTTGTCAAATTTGTTGATGGCGATGACATCGGCGAAGTCGAGCATGTCAATTTTCTCGAGTTGTGTGGCTGCGCCGAATTCGGGTGTCATGATGTACAGTGACACATCGCTGTGATCCACTATTTCGGTGTCACTCTGTCCGATACCGCTGGTTTCAAGGATAATCAGGTCGTAATGGGTGGCTTTGAGGATATCAACGGCCGAGTGCACATATCTGGAAAGCGCGAGATTGCTCTGTCGGGTGGCGAGCGAGCGCATATACACGTGCGGGTTGTTGATGGCGTTCATCCGGATACGGTCGCCGAGCAGGGCACCTCCCGTTTTTCGCTTGGAGGGGTCAACAGATACAATACCGATATTTTTTTCCGGGAAATCGCGCAGAAACCGGCGCACCAGTTCGTCTACCATAGACGATTTGCCTGCACCACCGGTACCAGTGATACCGAGTACAGGGGGATTCTTTCTGTTTTCGGCGAGTTTTTCAAGTCCGGCAGCTATTTCCGTGCTAAACAGCTCGGGGTTGTTTTCTGCTACTGTGATGAGTCGGGCCACAGCACCGGCGTTTTCGGCAAGGTTGAAATCGCTCAGGTGTTCAAGTTCACCATTGACAGACGTTCCGATGGCGAAGTCGCATTTTTGGAGAACGTCGTTAATCATGCCCTGCAGGCCCATGGCACGCCCGTCGTCGGGGTGGTAAATACGGGTGATACCGTATTCGTGCAGTTCCCGGATTTCTTCGGGGAGAATGGTGCCGCCGCCGCCGCCGAATATTTTGATGTGATTTGCACCGCGCTCCTTCAGCAGATCATGCATGTACTTGAAGAACTCGATATGGCCACCCTGATAGCTGGTGATGGCGATACCCTGAACATCTTCCTGAATGGCACAGTCCACAATTTCCTGTACGGAGCGGTTGTGGCCGAGGTGAATGATTTCAGCGCCACTGCTTTGCATGATGCGGCGCATGATATTAATAGCGGCATCGTGACCGTCGAAGAGCGAAGCGGCGGTTACGATGCGGATTTTGTGGTGTGGTGCGTATGGTGCGGGCTGTTGCATAATAGTTCAAGGTAGTTTTTGCCGGGTGCCGTCTCTGGTATCATTGTGGTGCAGGATACCAAAAGGGGCATTATAAACACAGTTGAGGGAAGTTTTGTTTCTACTTCATCCCTCTGTTTTCCAGCAGTTTCGGATCGAGTTCCAGTGCTTTTTTGCGGAGTTCCTGTCCTTTGGCATCATTTCCGACTGCCGAGTAGGCCTGACCGAGGTCGAATATATAGGATGGACTGTCGGGTGACAGTTCGACAGCCTTTGAAAACCATTTCAGAGCATCTTCCCGGTTGCCCCTGATTCCGTTGGCTACACCCAGCAGTCGGGCCGTTTCCGGATCCTGCTGGTTATATTGCCAGGATTCGTTCAGGTACTCCAGTGCCTTTGCCAGATCTCTTTTCTGTTCGCCCTGATACTTTCCGCCCTCGCGCAGCGACATAGCCAGGTATGTTTTCAGCTTGGCATCATCGGCGGCGAAGCGGAGTGCCATTTTATAGTCGGCAATGGCGCTTTCGTAGTTTTTCAACACATAATTACAACCTGCTCTGCTGATATAGGCATCCTTGTAGTTGGGATAGATATTCACGGCGCGATCGAGGTGAACCAGTGCCTTCTTGCAGAGTTCCTTCTGAATTTCGGGGTCTTTTTCCTGGGTGGCTTTGTCGAAGAGAATACCGCCGCAGGCATTCTGCAGCTTGGCACTGTTCCGGGATGTCTCCGCATCGCTGAAAAACAGGGTTTCATTGCTGGCCCAGGCCGGATTGCGGGTAACGGTCTTCAGCGAGAAGAAGGCAATGACGATGCCGAGTATCGTGTAAACGGCAATACTGCTTTTTTTGTATGAACGCGACAGCAACAGTGCAGCTGTCAGGCAGAAGCCTGCGCTGGGCATAAAGACGAAGCGTTCGCCCATGTTGGTGCCAATAGGGAACACGAAATTCGATACAATACTCAGTGGCAGCAGATAGGCCCAGATACCGAATGCCAGCGGCTCGCGCCTGCGCGTACCGCGAATGGCATACCAAAGCAGTCCGGCATGAAAAAGCAGGCCCAGAATGGCTACAGGATTGCTGAAGGTGATGAGTCCTATCTGGCGCGGATAATAATCGTGTGTGAGAACAGCTGGTACAAACAGCAACTGTATATAGCGCCACAGCGTGTAAAAAATCGTGGCGAGCTTTTCGCCCGGAGAGAATGGCACCCACTGAGTACCCTCAATTTTCAGGAACGGGTTGTTCATCAGTTCCATGGGCGCACCGCCGAAGCGCCAGTGCAGGATAGCTCCCCTGACGATAAAAAATGCGATAAATGCAGCTATAACAGGGAGGGACGCCGCCAGGGCAGATGGCTTGCCCTCCTTGCCGGGTTCTCTGAAGAACCAGATGGCCAGTGGTACTATTATGACAAAAGCGGCCGCATTTTCCTTCGACAGGCAGGTCAGAAAAAAGACGATTCCCGCCAGTATATTCCATTTTTTATCTCCGGAGTCGAATGCCTTCAGAATCAGATACAGGGTACCCAGACTGCCAAGCAGGGTCACAATTTCATCGCAGCCCTTGATATTGGCTACTACCTCCGTGTGGATGGGGTGAGCCGCAAATAGCAGTGCAGTCAGCCACGCGAGCAGCACTGACTGACTATTTTCCTTTCCGAGCAGGAGGAGGAGTGTGCGGTAAAGTAATACACAGGTGGCAGCAAACAGCAGTACTGTGAGCAGGTGAAACACGAAAGGCGATAACCAGTGTCATCGGGCGGTAGCGACCGCCGGAGACAAGTGCTTCCTTGCCTTCTACCTTGAAAAAGCCGAAAAATGTGTCTTTCGACAGGATGCCTCCGATACCTTTGACTCCCTGCTGGGTGTACATATTGTCGGTAATTACAATGGCATCATCGAGTACGAATCCGTGCGTGAGTGTGTTGGCATACAGCAGGGTAGCGAATATAAAAATAAGCAGGCTCTGGAGCCGCACATTACTGATAAAATCAGGTACCCGGAATGTTGAGTCAACAACTGGTTGCGCTGATACTGTGCGGGACTGTTTGTTAGCTTGTTTTTTCGACATGACGTGCGTACAGTGAAATTCTTCCGCGAAAGAACGAATTTTTTGAGAAACGGACTGTAAATTAATCCTTAATGCCTCAAAATACCTGAAATCCACTATCACTTGGATTACCTTTGCGTCAACAAAAACAATACACTGATACCATGAACGTCCTGACCAGCCCTTCACCCACCGATACTTTCCCTATTAATGGTACCGACCACCTCGAGCTGTATGTGGGTAATGCCAAACAGAGTGCCATGTACTATATGGCGGCGCTTGGCTTCGAGCTTGTTGCCTATTGCGGCCCTGAAACCGGCGTTTACGACCGGGTGAGTTATGTGTTGCAGCAAAACAAGGTGCGCATCGTTCTGACTGCGTCCCTGCATCCTGATACCGAAATCGCCCGTCATGTGTCGCTGCACGGCGACGGTGTCAAGGTGCTCGCCCTGTGGGTGGACGACGCTGAGCAGGCCTACCGCCTCGCCATGGAACGCGGAGCCGAGTCTGCCTTCGAACCGGTTAAACAAAAAGATACACACGGCGAAGTGACACTGGCTGCTATTAAAACCTATGGCGATACCATCCACACGTTTGTTGAAAGAAATAATTACAGCGGTCCCTTCCTGCCGGGCTTCGAAGCGCGCAATAACGCATACCCGTCAAAATCTGTCGGACTGAAGTATGTGGATCACTGTGTTGGCAATGTTGAGCTCGGCGCCATGAACAAGTGGGTGAAATTCTATCAGGATGTGATGGGCTTCAAACTGCTGATCACATTCGACGACAAAGACATCTCCACCGAATACACCGCGCTGATGTCGAAAGTGGTGAGCAACGGAAACGGCTTTATCAAATTCCCGATCAACGAACCTGCCAAAGGGAAAAANNGTACAGCATATTGCCGTGGCTACCGATGATATTATCGCAACCGTAGGCCAGATGCGCGAAAATGGCGTGGATTTCCTCCGCGTACCGGATACTTACTACGAAGATGTGCCTACCCGCGTTGGTGAAATCAACGAAAATCTGGAGGAGATCAAGCGACTGAATATTCTGGTTGACCGCGATGAGGACGGTTACCTGCTTCAGATATTTACCAAGCCTATCCAGGATCGCCCCACTGTCTTTTTTGAAATTATTCAGCGCAACGGCGCCACCTCTTTCGGGAAAGGCAACTTCAAGGCTCTTTTTGAAGCAATTGAAAGAGAACAGGAACTCCGCGGTACTTTGTAGGACTTAGAGCTTGTTCAGGATTCATGAATAAACTGACAATAGTCGCATTGCTCTGCTGTCTGGCCTGCAACCGACATATACAACACTCCGCTATGGCGAACTTCACTATCCCGTTTGAACACGACAATAACCGGACGCTTACCTACGATGAAACCATCGAATGCTACGAAAAGCTGGCAGCCGCCTATCCGCGGCAGTTCAGACTGAGTACTGTGGGCAGTACCGACAGCGGCCGGCCGCTGCATGTAGCCGTCATTTCGGGCGACGGGGAGTTCGATCCAGAGGCAATCAGACGCTCCGGCAGACGGATCATGATGATCAATAACGGCATTCACCCCGGTGAACCGGAGGGCATTGATGCCACCGTGATGCTTTTCCGCGATTATCTCGCCAAACCGGAACTGTTTAAACCTGTTCTGGATAAAATCGTGATTGTCGCCATTCCGGTTTACAACGTGGACGGATGCCTGAACCGCGGCTCATTCAGCCGCGCCAACCAGGACGGTCCGGAGGCTTACGGATTCCGCGGTAATGCCCGCAACTACGACCTGAACCGGGATTTTGTCAAGTGTGATTCCCGTAATGCCCGTACCTTCAATCAGATATTCAGCACCTGGAATCCGGATATCTTTGTAGATAATCATACCAGTAATGGAGCTGATTATCAGTATGTTATGACGCTGATTGCTACGCAGCACAACAAGCTGGAAGCTCCCCTCGGCGATTTCCTGCAGGAAACAATGCTGCCCGAGTTATACGGCAATATGGCGAAGAAGGGCTGGGATATGATTCCCTATGTGGATACGCCCGGAGAAACGCCCGACTCGGGTATTGTGGGCTTCTGTGACCACGGACGCTATTCAACCGGTTACGCAGCCATGTGGAATACCATAGGGTTTATGCCCGAAACGCACATGCTGAAGCCTTTCAAAGACCGTTTGTGGAGCACTTATGCCTTTATGGAGGTGGTTATGCAGTTTACAGCGAACCACGCCGACGAGATTGGTCGCGCACGTGCAGCTGCGTTCGCACGCACGCGCGAGAAACAGACCTTCGCACTCGATTATGCCATGGATCAGAAGCGGTTTGATATGATCGAGTTTAAGGGCTATGCTGCCAAATACAAACCTTCAGAGGTCAGCGGACTGCCCCGGCTGTGGTACGACAGATCGGAGCCTTTTGTCAAACAAATACCTTATTACAATCATTTTGAGCCCTCTGTTACCGTGGAAAAGCCTGTGGCCTACATTATTCCGCAGGCCTGGGAGCATGTCATCGAGCGACTGAAAATAAACAGTGTGGCCATGGAGGTGCTCGACAAACCATTGGAAATAGAAACCGAGACGTACTATATAGGTGATTTCAAGACCAGAAACGGCTGGGAGGGTCACTATTATCAGATTTCTGGACGAAAACCCGGCAGTCAGGGAAGAACTCAACGCCAAAAGAAAGGCAGATCCAGAGTTCGCCGAGAGCGCGTCGAAGCAGCTCGACTGGGTATATCGCCAGTCACCGTGGTGTGAACAGACGCACCGGATGTACCCGGTAGCGCGAATCATGAGCGGCCTGTGAGGTGAATGACCGCATGACCGGTAATGAATGCCGGTCATGCGATCGGTTATGCTACTGGAACTTGTAGATAGTTGTACTTTTCAGGGTTTCACCAGCATTGAGTACTGTGGCAGGGAATTCCGGTTTGTTGGGTGAATCGGGGTAGTGCTCTGTTTCCAGACACAGACCTGTACGGTGTGCATAAGGGATTCCTCCCTTGCCGATTACGGTCCCATCGAGAAAGTTGCCACTGTAGAATTGTATGGCGGGTTCTGTGGTGTACACTTCCATCTTCCTGCCGCTGACCGGTTCCGACAGCACCGCTGCCAGTTTCAGCCCGTTATCCCCGTTTTTCAGGATCCAGCAGTGGTCATAACCTCCGCCGGCCACAATCTGTGCGTCTGACTTTTCGTTAATCCGGGCGCCAATCGCAACCGGTTTACTGAAATCGAATACTGTGCCTGCCACCTGCCTCAGCTCTCCGGTGGGAATCAGCGTGCTGTCAACCGGCAGAAACCGGTCGGCATTCAGCATCATCTCATGGTCCAGAATATCTCCTTTCCCGGTACCGGCCAGATTGAAATAGGCGTGGTTGGTCAGGTTGCAAACCGTCTTTTTGTCGGTAGTGGCAGTGTAGTCTATCCGCAGGGAGTTGTCCTTTTGAAGTGTATAAACTACCTCGACCTGCAGATTACCGGGGTATCCTTCTTCCCCGTCGGGACTAATCCGGGCGAGTTTCAGTGACGGTTCACTCCCTGAGGCTGGTGTGGCCGTCCACAACACCTTGTCGAAGCCCCTGAGGCCTCCGTGCAGGTGATTACCGATATTATTTGCTGCCAGGGAGTATTCTGTACTGTCCAGCGAAAACTTCCCTTTGGCAATGCGGTTTCCATAGCGTCCGATAATGGCTCCGAAGTAGGGTGTTCCCTTCAGATAACCCGACAGTGAATCGCACCCGAGTGTAATATCCTCATAATTCCCGTTTTTATCGGAGGCCGTCCATGAAACGATTATCCCGCCGAAATTGGTGATTTTCACCGTCATACCCTTTTCATTGCGGAGGGTGTAGAGGTCGGCTGTTTGTCCGTCGGGCAGTGAGCCGAAGGCAGATTTTTCTATACCTGCATTGGAACCGGAGGAACAGGAAATACTCATCAGCGTACCAGCGAGGGCCGCGATGGCCAGAAAACTTGAAATGTTCTTCATAATCAATCAATTAATAAACTTCCCATTCGTGAACACCCCCCGAAACGCCTTCTTTCAATGTCATTTCGAGTCGCAGGGCGGTTGTTTTCACCGGCTCAAACTGTACTTCCGTCCAGCCATCTTTGGTGGTGGAGTAGCCTGCCGGCACATAAACAGGCCTCCAGACACCATTTTCCAGGTATTTGATTTCCCATTTTGCTGGTACACGGCATCCGCCACCTGCCGATTCGTCGTCGAAGAAGTAAATCCGGGCAGTGCCGACCTGCTCCTCTCCGGGGAAACTATACTGAATCCACTCGGCAGATCCGAATTCGGGCCACCAGTGAATAAATGAGCTTTCGTGATCGGCGCTGTTTTTGACCGGCATCTGGTCGGTAACCAGCACCGGATCACCCTTGCACCCTTCCGATGCTTCCACTTTCGAGCGGGATGCCAGCGTAGGTTGTGCGAGGGCGCGTGCGTGCCTGAGCTCTTCCGGGATCCAGACGGTCATATTATCGGCCCCCCGGTTGTTCCACATAAAATAGGGAATAGCCTTGAGAGCCAACGGCTGAAGATCAGCCTTTTCGGGTGATATTTTTTTACTGACTAGAAAGCCTCGGAACTGCATGGTTTGTATGCCGCCGAAAAGCGCGGGATCGAAAACGGGTCTGATAGCAGCTGTATCGGGTACAAACAGGTTCAGTACGCGGTCGTCGGACTGGTCTTTGCCTTCCAGACAGTAAATCATCGGTCCGAACCGTACGGCGAATCGGCCCTGATCGGCTTCCACCCTGGAGTTGGCCAGTACCCGTTTCGGGCGCATGGGCATATCAGCTTCCAGCACATCCCCCGGCATCCACTTCCTGTTGAAAACCGCAAATCCCTTTTCAAAGGATGGAATAATGAGACTGCCATTCAGTCTGAAGACCACCGGCGACTCCGATTCTTCGCGGAAGTGGTATAAATCGAGCGGCACCACATCGCCCTTCGCCCACCCGGGTATGCGCACGCGCAGGGTGAACGTATTGGGCATGGCTGGCTCTACACGTATTTTCACCAGTCCGCTCCACGGGAAGTTTGATTCCTGCCGGATTTTCACATTTACCTGCTGACCTTTCGAGTTGATATTCTGTATTTCCGTGCTGCTGTTTCCGAACTGATTGATATACAGATCATTGCCTGATCTTGCGTAGAACAGTGACGGCATGGAGGTAAAGAATCGGGTCAGGTTGGGCGGACAACAGGCGCAGGAGAACCAGTCGGTGCGCTCCGTATTTTTTCTGCTTTCGAGCGGATTTGGGTAAAAGTAATGATCGCCGGAAAGCGACAGTCCTGCGTTGAGTGCGTTGTACAGCGTAAGTTCCACCACATCGAGATACCGGCTGTCGCCTGTAAGCTGGAACATGCGCTGCGACCACAGAACGAATGCGATGGAGGAGCAGGTTTCGTTGTAGGCTGTGTAGTTTGGCAGATCGAATGAGCCGCCGAAGCCTTCATTGCTGCCTGTGGCGCCA
>JAJTFM010000214.1 GCA_021298575.1 Saprospiraceae bacterium
AAAAGAATATAACCGCAGAACCAGGCGATACCAAGCCAGTTGGTGAGGGCTCTTTTACTATTTTCCCGGTTGAAGCGTGTTGCCAGAACGAGCAATGCCAGAAAGGGCAGGGTAGCAAGCGGATCTACCACTGATACGGTACACCACTGTACGCGCAGGTCATCGAAAGGCTGAAATACCTGAGTACCCCAGCTGGTGAAGCAGTCGAGGATGGGGTGGGTGAAAATACTCCAGAAAAACAGGGATACCCAGGTTTTATAGTCTGTATTGACCGGCGACAGTTCCCGTTTCCAGTAATCGCGCCACAGCCTGTAAACAAATAACGCCCCGAGAATGAGGGTTGGTATCAGTATCTGCCACCGGAGTCCTTCGCCGAGAGCTACCGGAATGAAGTTGATACCCACCGCTGCTCCCAGATAAAAAAGCAGCCATATTGCCATCAGCGCGCCCTTGTAGCCACGCTTTTGGTGAATTTGCTCGTCATAAAACCGGCGGACCAGCCAAGCAAGGGCCCAGGGGGCGAGAGTGCAAAACAGGAAGGAGTGCATGAAACCCCGGTGGAACGAAGTGCCGGTAATTTCATCGGTAAATAACCCGGCAAGCACGTCGAGATCCGGTATCGTACCGCCTACTGCACCCCATACCATGGCCCGGTTACCTATTTTTTTGCCTGCTACTGCTTCGCCGCAGGCCGCTCCCAACACTATCTGAGTAAGTGAATCCATGTAACTGACTGATTTGCCATCGCTTTGGCGGCGCAAAGTACGCATAATGACGCATGCCCCACCGATAAAGCACACAGAACGCCAAAGGACGACCAACGGTTTTCATACAGGGTATAAAATGATGTTTATATTTGCCCTTCATCATGTTCAACCGGCTCAAAATGAGATTACTCGCCCTGCTCCCGCTTTTTCTTGTTTTACACCTCTCCGCCCAGCAAAAACCGGAACCTGTTTATACAGGCCCCGATGCTCCGGAATGGATGCAAAAGATGCTGTCCGACAATCCCAATGTACTGGAAATTCAGCAGGCTTATAAAGATTATTACGAAGTACACCCCTTCGAAAAAAACAGCTACACCCAGTTTTACAAACGCTGGATGCACTGGGCTCGACCACTCACGCAGGGCGATGGCACAATCCACGAGCCAACGGTAGATGAAATGAACGCTGCAGAAAAACAGCGCCTCTTCCTGCGCGCACAGGAGGCGCAACAGCAGCGGGGCAGCGCAGCCGGCTGGACGTTCGTGGGGCCCAAACAAACGTTCGATACCGACGGGCAGACGGTGGTAACCTGGCAAACGAATATCTACTCCATCGCCGTGGCACCATCCGATCCGAATGTGGTGTATGCCGGCGGGGAGTCGGGTGGTATCTGGAAAACTACTGACAAGGGTATGAACTGGACGCTGCTGTCGGCCGGTATCACGCACGGCGCTTTCGGCGCCATCGCCGTTCACCCGAATGATCCGAATACCGTTTATGCCGGAACCGGAGGGAAGATTATCAAAAGTACCAATGGAGGTGCTACCTGGACGAACGCCTACACGGAAAATAGTCTCTGGACAAATGAACTGGCTATAAAACCTGATCAGCCGGATGTGGTGCTGGCTGCTACCGATCAGGGACTGGTCAGGACGGCCAACGGCGGTGCCACGTGGACTAAAATTCACGTGCAGCAAACCTGGACGGTCAAGTTTAAGCCCGGTACTCCCTCTACGGTATTTACAGTCAGAAAAAGTGGCAGCGGCTCCGATTTCAGGGTTTCCACCGACGCGGGTGCGACCTTCACCAATTCCAATACAGGCTGGTGGACACCCGGTACCGGACAATCGGTCACTGGTGCCATTATCGCTGTTTGCCCGTCCAATCCATCCAAAGTTTATGTCTATATCTGCGGGGAAGGCGGTAATCTGGGCGGGTATGTCGGAGTTTTCCGGAGTTTGAACGATGGTGCCAACTGGACCAATACCCATCCTTCCAACAGTATCGGACAGCCGTACTCCATTCCCAATCACACCAACCTGATGGATGCCAACGGAGTGGACTGGTTTACACAGGGATTTTACGACATGGCCATTGTTGTGAATCCCAACAACGATAATCAGCTGATTGCCGGTGGCTGCTCCTGGTTTAAAAGCAATAACAGCGGTCAGACGTGGGAGCCACTCGGTGGTTACGTCGGCGGATTGTCGTGGAGCCATCCGGACATTCAGGCACTGGCGGCCATCGGAAACGACCTGTGGATTACTTCCGACGGCGGCGTTAATTATTCACCCGACTTCGGCGCTTCCATGGATGCCCGCATGAACGGTATTTCCGGCTCCGACAACTGGGGTTTCGATGCCGGCTGGAATGAGGACGTGCTGGTGGGTGGTCGTTACCACAACGGGAATATGGCCTGGCATGAATCCTTCCCGGAAGGAAAATTCTACCGGATGGGCGGGGCAGAGGCCGCTACGGGTTACCTGAATCCGGGTGATGCCCGCAAAACTTACCACTCTGATATCGGAGGCTACAGACTCAAGGGTGGATTCAAGGATGGTGTGACTTATTTCCCGGTTGGCCTGTTTCCCAACGAATCCTATGCCTACTACGCCAACTCGGAAATGGTATGGGATCCGCGCTGCTGGAATATCGTCTATCTCGGAAACGGGAATAAAATATGGAAAAGTTACGATGGAGGCACTTCATTTGCTGCCCTCTACACTTTCCCGGGAAACAGCGATAATTCGGTTTTTGATATTGAAGTAAGCCGCTCCAATCCGGAAGTAATTTATTGCTCCCAGTGGGATGGAACTGATGATGCCATGTGGCGCAGCAACAACGGTGGCAAAACATGGACGCAACTAACCAAACTCCCGTTACCCAACAACAACGACCGGGTGAAAATGGCCCTCAGCGCAGAAGATGAGGACATGCTGTGGGTGTCGGTGAGTTATGGCTCCAATGGCAAGAAAATTTACAAAACAACCGACGGTGGTGTGACATGGGTGAACCTGACCACGCCCATCCTTAATAATATTCGAATCACGAGTATTTTGGCTCAGTATGGCACCGATGGCGGTGTATATCTGGGCACCAATGCAGGGGTGTTTTATCGGAATAACAGCATGAGCGACTGGCAGCCCTACAGCACCGACCTCCCGCTTTCTGCCGAGACAAACCGACTGAAGCCCTTTTACCGCGACGGGAAAATCAGAAACGGTACCTGGGGATTCGGTGTCTGGGAAGCGCCACTGTACGAACCCTCTCAGGTTATTGTGCAGCCCATGGCCAGTGCCCTGGAAACAGGCTGCAGCCGCGATACAGTCTATTTCGACGACTATTCGGTACTGAATCACGATGGTGCCACCTGGGACTGGGCGTTCAGTCCCGCGCCCCGGTGGGCGAGCGATACGCACGTGCGCAACCCCAAAGTTGTTTTTGGCGAATCGGGCATTTATACCGCCACGCTCACGGTGAACGGCTCCTATTCCGGCTCGCTCACCATCCGTGTGAATGATGCCTGTCGGGCCGATACCATTCCCGGTTCGGCAGTGACACTCGGCGGTAACAGTTCGGAAGATTATGTGGCGCTGCCTTCATTGAATATCACCACCAATACAATCACAGTGACGGCCTGGATTAAACCGGACGGTATTCAGCCCGATTACAGTTCTATCTTTATGCACGATGGCGCTACCGCGGGTTTTAACTTCCTCCCGGGCTCCAACCAGATCGGATATCACTGGCCCAACGGTGCCTGGTGGTGGAACAGCGGCCTGACGGCTCCCGCCGGGCAGTGGAGCCATGTGGCCATGGTGGCTGATCCCACAGGTATCACTGTTTATGTGAACGGAAAAGGGGCAAAGCACAATTTTACCGTGCCGGCAGTCAACTTTGACTCCGGCAACCGGCTGGGTAACTACAAGGGCTGGGGCGGACGTTTTGTGAAAGGCACCATGGACGAAGTGTGCATTTACAACAGATCGCTGACTCAGGCAGAGATCCGCGAGCTGATGCACCTGACCAAAGATCCGGCACAGTTCCCCGAGCTGATTAGTTATTACCAGTTCAATGAACCGGGCGGACCGGTGCTTGACAAGGTGGGAATCAGGCATGGGGCACTGGTTGGCCCTTCGATTAAAAGGGAGCGCTCCACGGCACCGGTGGGCAAGGGGGTCAGCTACAGAGCAAGTGTGGTGGCAGGCAAGAAGCGTTACGGATTTGGCGCTACCGGAC
>JAJTFM010000215.1 GCA_021298575.1 Saprospiraceae bacterium
AGAGTTACCCTGTTTGGCTGCTCCCGCTGCCTGTGTGCCCACCAAACGGGCCTGCTGTGCCCACACGCTGCCGCCACCGAAACTTCTCACTCCTCTGTTACCAGAGCCACTATCAGTGAATACCCATGCGGCACCGGCCAGGTTGTTGTCGCTGTTGCCACCCACCACGGCTGTATTGCCGTCGGCACTCAGCGACACCGAGTAGCCCTGCCACGCCTGCGAGGTGCCGCCGGTTCCCACCAGCTTGGGGCCCTGCTGTATCCAGTCACAGTTATTCAGGTCGAATGTCCATACCGCACCCTGGCGGTTGTTGTCCTGGTAGCCGCCCATAAGCAGGCGGGTACCGTTCCCGTTCAGAGCCAGCGAGGCACCCTGACGCGCTGCACCGGTGTAATCAGTACCAGTAATTTTTTCACCCACCTGGGCCCAGGAGTTGCCGTAGCGGGCAAAGGCCCACGCGGCGCCCTTGTAACCGTCGTCGGCAAAGCCGCCCGAAGCAATCGTGTTGCCGTCGCCGCTGATCGCCACATTGATGCCCTGCTGTGCAGCACCCACGGCATCCGAACCGACGAGCTTGCTGCCCTGCTGTGTCCAGGTGGTACCGCTGCGGGTGAACACCCACGATGCACCGGCTTTGCCGTTATCATCGGGGCCACCCACCACAGCCGTGTTGCCGTTGGCGCTGATGGCTACACCCGTGCCCTGTTTGGCGGCGCCCACAGCGCCGGTGCCTGCCAGTTTGGCCTGCTGCGTCCAGGTGGTACCGCTTCGCACATAGATCCAGGCAGCGCCCTTGTTGCCATCGTCGCCCGGAGCACCGATGATGGCCGTGTTGCCATCGGCACTCACCGATACATAACTGCCCTGCGTGGCATTCGTGCTGCTGTTCGTGAGCTTGGCACCCTGCTGAAAATAGGGGTGTAGCGATGTATTGACAGTAAAGGAAGAGGCAGCCGTGACTGTTGAAGTGGCGTTGGTCACCGACACACTGCCCGTGGCAGCACCCGGCATCACGAGAATACGCGCCGAGGTGGCCGAGCGCGACAGGATAACTGCCGGCACACCCCCCGCACTCGCCGAAGTCAGCTGGTCCAGATTCGTACCCGTCAGGGTAATCATGGTTCCGGGATAACCCGCTCCGGGTGTGAAGGTGGTAATAGTGGGCGTTGCCACCGGTATGGTTGTCGTGCCGCAGGGCGACAGCAGTTCCACCTGCGTGACCGCGCCGCCGGCCGTTTGTCCGTTGAATTTCACGGCGGACACGTTGTCCAGGTTTTTGCCATTAATGGTGATGGTGTTGCCCGTGCTGCCCGTTGCCGGTGTGATTTGCGTCACAGATGGTTCATAATTCACTGAAATCTGAAGACCCGACGAAAGTGTACAGCCGTTGATATCTGTCACGGTGAGTCCGTAAGGCGTCGTGCACGCGGGCGTCAGCGCACGCGAGGCGGCTGTGGAGCCGTCCGACCATACATACGATACGCCACCGGTAATAACTACCGTCGAGCCGGAGCCCGCGCAGATGGTTCCGTCATCGTTATTCAGGCCGGTATTGTCTGTGTAGGTGATTACCGGTGGTTGTACTATATATATCTGTACCGTCACGGAGGCCGTGGAGATACAGTTATTCGCGTCGGTCACTGTAACCGAGTAAGTCGTGTTGGTGGTGGGTGATACCATGATGGCTGCGTTGGCGCCCAGTGTACCGTTCCAGAGATAGCTCGTCCCGCCGGTGGCTGTGAGTGTGGTAGTTTCACCCGAGCAGACCGTCAGGTCGCCCGTCACGTTAGCGGTGACAGGAGGCGGATCGGTGATGGTCACCATCTCGCTCACCTCGTCGCCGGCATCATCTTTTGCATATACGGTGTAGGTGCCAGCGGCCAGTCCGGTAAACTGATTTGAAGACTGCCACGAGCCGCTGTCCAGCTTGTAGGAGCGCGTTCCCAGTCCGCCGTCAGCCGACACC
Source organism: Saprospiraceae bacterium (assembly GCA_021298575.1). Classification (GTDB taxonomy): domain Bacteria; phylum Bacteroidota; class Bacteroidia; order Chitinophagales; family Saprospiraceae; genus M3007. The sequence continues at coordinate 1,967 of JAJTFM010000215.1, forward strand.
GTCAGAGAGCCGGTTCCGCCCGTACAGAGCGGATCGGTCGGTGTGGGCGTGACGGACAGGCCGGAAGCAATTCCGAAGCGTGTGGATGATAAAGCGTCTGTGTATCCGCTGTATGTGAGCGAACCGGCGCCGGCTGTTGTATTGGCAGCAGGCAGCACCGTCCAGGCGCCCGAAGCGTACTCGTAAAGTCGTTTGTTAGCCAGGGTAATCGGCTCCAGCGAGGCATCCCACTTGAAAGTGAGGTTACCGATACCGGTGCCGGTGGTCTGGGAGACCTCCCATACAACAGGTAGGGAGGAAGTGCCAAGGTCTGTAGCGGCATCCAGTTTCAGGGTAAAATCCGAAACACCGGAAGTGCCATTAATGATGGTCAGGCCCGCCTCGACACCCGATGATGCCGTCATTCTGGCAACCTGTGCAGCATCGCGGCCGGTGGCATTTCCGTTTGCCTGCGAAGGCGGAGCAGGGCGCCCGGGAGCCTGTGGAAAAGCAGAGTAGAAAACAGCAGACCCGGAGGCTGGCACGCTGTGCACCTTGTACAGCGCGGTAACGGCTTCGAGCAAAACAGTGCCGTTGCCGAGGATCAGCGTTGAGGGAAGAATATTCGTGGCGTTATCCTGTACTACCAGTCCGTCGGGAGCGTACACCCCCTGATTACTGGCCACAAAAAACTCCACATTGCCCACCAGTCGCAGCCGCTGGGAAAAAGCCATCAGAGGAAGCAGAAGTGCCATAATAACCACTGAGAGCGATCTGAGTGACAATTTCGTTGTTGTTCGGATCATTTTATACCCGTTTAAATGTTGAATTAAAAAAATGCAGACGCCGGATTAGAAGGTTCCGAAAAGGCATAAGAATAGCCCGACTTGCCGGTGAGCAAATCGAAAAAATGAAGTCTATGTATATTAAAAATTGAAAACCTTGCGAAGGTATAGTCAGGAAATCCTGTACAATCAGTTTAATGCCGATTATTATCAAAAAGCATGTCCGACTTTTTTTTTGGAAAAAAGTCAGATATCAAAAGGGGCCGCCCCGACATTTCGGAACGACCCCTATCCTCGTTGTAATATCTTTATTGGGTTTCTTTCGGTCAGGAAACCGGCAAATTGATCCGGCTGCGGTAAAAAGAAGGCTTGACACCTTTGATGGATTCGAACGCAACATAGAACGCAGCCCGCGAGCCAAACCCGGCGTCTTTGGCTATCGCTTCAATGGTATAATGGTCGAACGCCGGATTTTCAAACTTGAGAGCCACCTCCTGAACACGATAGTGATTGAGCAGCGCCTTGAAATTCGGGTAGTTCAGTTCTTCGAGGGCAGCCTGCAATTCATTATAAGTAATATGCAGTATATCCATGAGATCGGTATATTTCAGATCGGGGTTCAGATAAGCCCTTTGGGTGTTGAAATAATCCAGCAGTTTACGGGTATTTTCGGTGTACCGAGTGGCGTCCAGCAGTTCCTTTTCTGCTATTTCACGCTGTTTTTTTTCCTCGCGGTATTGCTCCATGAGGATGTGGTAAGAAGATTCCAGGCCCCTTTTCAGGCGTTTGTTCAGGAAATAAAAAAACAGGGTGATCACCAGAGCAATCGCGGAGATGAAGAACAGCGACAGCCACAAATTGCTTCGTTTGTTTTCACTTTCCAGCAATGTGCCAAGGTACTGCTTTTCCATCTCTTTCTTCTCCGTATTGTACACGTTGGCTATATCCTGCAACTGCATTTTTTTGGTCGCACTCAAAAGTGTGTCTTCCAGAATTTTGGCTTCTACCGATAATCGGGCATAACTCTTCCAATCACCCGCTTGCTCGTAAACACGCATCAACTCCCCCATCAGTTCAATCGTCGTGGACTGATCATCTGCCTGCTGGGTCAGTGCAATAGCCTTTTTGTAATATTCCTCCGCTTTCCGGACATTGCCTTTTGAGGCTTCCAGCGACCCGTACCCGCTGTAAACCTTGGGTATTCCGGATACTATTTCATATTTTTGACAAATATCAAAAACTTCGTCATAACAACTCCGGGCCTTTTCAATTTGTCCGAGTGCAACCAGCGTATTGCCCATATTGAACAGTGTAATGACCCTTGTTCGGAGGTTGGCATTTCCCGAATCTGCTGCAAGCACCAGTTTGTAATAGTAAAGCGAACTGTCGGGTTTACTTTTCCGATACGACAAGGCAATATTAGTCAATACAGGCAAGCTGTATTCCCGGTCGTTCAGTTCATCGAACGACTGATAGGCTTTCCGGTAGTATTCCAGTGCCTTGTCCATATTGTTGCTGCCTACATATACATGTCCGATCCCTTTGTAGCACATACCGAGTGCGAAGGTGTCCTTCAGGGCCTCGGCAATCCGGACGGCCTTGAAGAGGCAATCCTGGGCTTCGGTGAATTTGCCACGGTCCCGGAGGATATCGGCGTACAAAGTCATGTAGTTCGCCCTGTTTTTGACAATATTGGCCCGCTCCATCAGACTTATTGTTCTGGATATATAGTTTTCTGCTGCGGGAATATGACCACCTGTATAGCTGTACCAGCCCATGTTGTACAGTATCCTGACCATTGCGGCGGTATCGGGCCAGTATTTTTTCTGTTCGTACAGCCTGCTGACAATACTGAAAGCCGAATCGGGCATCCCCATCGCAGCAATAGCACCGGCACGGGTATTGGCGATTTTCAGATCAAATGAATCGGTCAGCGCGTACGTACGCGCGAGTACTTCGGCGGTGTCGCACAGGGCCAGTGCCTGCCCGGGGCTTGATCCCGACGCACTGCGTGCTCTCGCAACAACTTCGGCAATCTGCTTCTGTTCGGGTGTTTCAGGTCTGGGATTTCTGTTTTTGCAAAATGTAAACAGCAAAATGAAAATCAGACAGATTATTATTCGATGAAAAATGCTGATCATTACAGACGGGGAAAAAGGAAAAAAATTATCGGGTGGAAGTGAAAAGCCGGACCCTGATTAAAAGGAAAAATAAAAATAAAAACCTTTTTGAAACTGTGTTTACATCACGTCATATTATCGGGTATCCGGCCCGAAAGATCAAAGATCACTCAATCCGACCGAAACCCGATAATTATTTTCTGACGCGTTATTCTGCCATGCAACGAACTTAGCACCCCCGGGTACGGGTACCCGGGGGTGGACCCGATTTGACATTACTGTTACATAACTTCAGGCCCATAGCTGGCTAGGAAACAGCACCTCCATGGCTCATTGTATGATTGTTCTTGTCATTTTCTTATCCATTTTATCCCGATTTCGGAATATTGAATGAAAAAAATCAAATAGTCAAATAGACGGATTATTGTGCGATACAG
>JAJTFM010000216.1 GCA_021298575.1 Saprospiraceae bacterium
GGTATTTACAGACAGCGAGTCGGGAAAAAAGCGACCTTCGGGGGGCGCTGCTTCGAGTATATCTCCGGCTCTCAGGTGCTCATTGGCGTAGGTGGAAAAAAGCCCCCCGTCCACCTTCTTGACTGCCACGCGCCACTCCCGATCGGAAGGGGCACTGCAGAGAGAATAGGAGCGGCGCACTTCTTCACCATTCAGACCGGCACGGAAAGTCAGGTATTGACCCGGACTATAGCGGAAAACCTCCTTAAGGTCATCCGGAATATCCAGTGCAATAGAGATACAGTCCGACGTTTCCCGCCGGATGGTGGCGATTTTAATTGGATAGAACTTCATTATCAGGGCAAATGACGCCCAAAGCTAAGCACTCTGCGGCGTTTGACCAAACTATCCTCCTTCAAAGGGCAGATTTTAGAATTTCTAAAAATTACCCGAATTAGAATCCTGAACAAGCTCTTATTCATGGCAAAAGCCTCCGGACAAGTCATCTCTTCCGAAAAATGAACAAGTTCCGAAATTATCATTTTTAGTTCAGGCTATCACCCGAGCCAGTGTCATTGCAATAGAAACAAGTTAATTACACTTTATTGAGGTTCTCTGCGCAGTACAGCTTACATAACATTTCATTGCCGTAAATCAAAATCCTGCAAAAAATATTTTTTCTATTCTGATAATTCTTAATACTTTTGGGCTCTCATCCGCAGATACCGGCAGCCGTTTTCTCAACAATACCCACACAGGGAAAAGCCAACTGAGAGCCGGGGATAAATTCCCAGGCGGCTGCCGATTCTCTGCCACCTTCCCTTTCTGAACTTTTTGTCTCCGCGCTTGTTTCGAGGGTTTGAACTGACAATACATGGCTACTTATTCCATTAACCTGAAAGACGGTTCCATAGAAAGACCCGGAGAGATAATTGTGGGGATTGACCTGGGCACTACCAATAGTCTCGTGGCACTCATCAAAGACGGCAAGCCCGTATGCGTACGCGACCAGGATGGCCGGAGTGCGCTGGTGCCATCCATCGTACATTTTGCTGAAAACCAGTCGGTGGTGGTGGGCAGCGCAGCCCGGGAAAAGCTGATTACCGATCCTGCCCGCACTATTTTTTCCGTCAAAAGGCTGATGGGTAAATCGTATCTCGACATTGCCGGGCATACGCAGTTTTTCGGATACAAGATTATTGACGATGACACCGAATCGCTGGTCAAAATCAGGGTGGACGACAAGTTTTACACCCCGATTGAACTCAGCGCGCTTATTCTGCGCGAACTGAAGCAGCGGGTAGAGAACGAACTAAACACCACCGTAAGCAAAGCGGTTATCACGGTCCCTGCCTATTTCAACGACAATCAGCGACAGGCTACCCGCGATGCGGGCAAGCTGGCCGGACTGGATGTACTGCGTATTGTGAACGAGCCCACGGCGGCAGCACTGGCATATAACCCGACCGAAGCTGGCACTATTGCCGTTTACGACCTCGGAGGCGGCACATTCGATATCTCCATACTGCAGATTCAGGACGGAATCTATGAGGTGCTCTCCACCAACGGAGACACTTTCCTTGGGGGCGACGATTTTGATCAGGCGATTATCCTGAAATGGCTGTCGGACCTGGACTTGCAACAGTCCTCTCTCGAAGAAAACAAGGAATTCAGTCAGCAAATACGCCTGGAGGCGGAAAAAGCCAAGAAATCGCTGTCCGGCTCTGACAACTATTCCTGTGTACTGAACGGGCAGTCACTGGAAATAAGCCGCCAGCAGTTCGACGAACTCATCAGGCCGCTGGTGGACCGTACACTGGCTTGCTGTGCCAATGCCGTAAAAGATGCCGGAGTTGACTTAAAAGACATTAAAACGGTGGTAATGGCCGGGGGCAGTACCCGTGTACCTCTTGTCAAGGAGGCTGTGTCTGCCTTCTTCGGGCAACCAGTATTCGACAGTATTGATCCGGATGAAGTGGTAGCCCTGGGCGCCGCCATTCAGGCCGATGTACTCGCCGGCAATCAGCAGGATGTTCTGCTGCTCGATATCACCCCGCTTTCGCTGGGTATAGAAACGGTGGGCGGACTGATGGACGTGATCATACCGCGCAACTCCAAGGTGCCATCGAAAGCCGGACGGCAATATACTACCAGCGTTGACGGACAAAAAAATCTGAAAATTGCCGTTTATCAGGGAGAGCGCGATCTGGTGGAACACAACCGGAAACTCGGCGAGTTCATCCTGCGCGATATTCCAGCCATGCCGGCAGGGCTGCCCAAGATTGACATACAGTTCATCCTGAATGCCGACGGGATACTCACGGTACGCGCACGCGAGCTGCGTTCGGGACTGGAAACACAGGTTGAAATCAGGCCCACTTACGGTATCACGGAGGAACAAATGGCGCTGATGCTGCTCGACAGCATACAAAACGCACAAACCGACATGGCTGCACGCGGACTTCTGGAGGCGCGTAACGAGGCACAGAACCTTATTCTTTCCGGAGAGAAATTCCTGAAGCAGCATGACTCCATCCTTTCGCAGGAAGAAAAGGACACTACCCGTTCCATGATTGAATCACTCCGGCATATCGCGGCTGGTACCGACAAGGATGCCATACACAAACAAATCGAGGTGCTGAACGAATACACCACTCCCCTCGCCCACCGGGCCATGGATGTCACCATCGGATCGGCGATGAAAGGGCAGCGTATTGCGGAGTAAGAGCTTGTTCAGGTTTGCATCACTCCCGGGTTGAATTTCTCCACGGGAGCGTTATTGGCGGCACTGATACCCATGCTGATCCACTGCCGGGTGTCGGCGGGATCAATAATAGCATCCACCCATAATCTGGCTGCTGCATAATACGGTGTTGTCTGCTCGTCGTACCGGGCCTTGATCTGGCTGAACAGTGCTTTTTCTGCGTCCGGATCGGGTGCCGAGCCCTTGTCTTTCAGCGATTGCACCTGAATCTGTGTGAGCACCTTTGCGGCCTGTTCACCGCCCATAACGGCAATTTTTGCGGTAGGCCACGCCACAATCAGTCGCGGATCGTACGCTTTCCCGCACATGGCATAGTTACCGGCACCGTAGGAATTGCCGGCAATCACTGTAAATTTGGGTACCGTTGAATTGGCCACGGCGTTTACCATTTTGGCCCCATCCTTGATAATACCGCCGTGTTCGGAGCGTATTCCCACCATAAAACCGGTTACATCGTGTATGAACACCAGAGGAATCTTCTTCTGATTACAATTCATGATAAAGCGCGCGGCTTTATCGGCTGAATCGGAGTAAATCACCCCGCCGAACTGAATTTCACCCTTTGCATTTTTCACCACCTGCCGGTTATTGGCCACAATACCTACCGCCCACCCGTCAATCCGGGCATAAGCCGTGATGATTGTTTTACCGTAGTGTTCCTTGTATTGCGTCAGTTTTCCTTCATCCACGAGCGTCCGCAGCAAAGCCACCGTATCGTAAGGTTTGGCACCATTTTCGGGAAACATGGCGTACAGATCATCTTTGGTTCCTGCGGGCGGGCGGGGCTCCGTTCGGTCGAACCCCGTGGATTCGCGGCGACCCATTTTATCCATCAGGTCTCTGATCGTATCCAGACACGTCTTGTCGTCGGGCATCTTGTAGTCAGTCACCCCGGAGATTTCGGAGTGCGTGGAAGCCCCACCGAGCGCCTCCCTGTCTGAATCCTCCCCGATGGCGGCTTTCACCAGATAAGGACCGGCCAGAAAGACCGAGCCTGTTTTTTCAACAATCAGCGCCTCGTCAGACATAATTGGCAGGTATGCTCCACCGGCCACACAGGCGCCCATGATAGCGGCAATTTGTGGTATGCCTGCGGATGAAAGGCGTGCATTATTCCTGAAAATACGTCCGAAGTGCTCTTTGTCGGGAAAAATCTCGTCCTGCATGGGCAGGTACACACCGGCGGAGTCCACGAGATAGACAATCGGGATCCGGTTTTCCATGGCGATTTCCTGTGCGCGCAGATTTTTCTTGCCGGTGATGGGGAACCAGGCGCCGGCCTTCACTGTGGCATCGTTGGCTACACGATACGCTGCCGGTTACTGATATAGCCGATTACGACCACTACCCCGCCGGCCGGACAGCCGCCGTGTTCTTCATACATACCGTGGCCGGCAAAGGCACCCACTTCGACCCGCGGTGAACCGGGGTCGAGGAGATAATCAATGCGTTCACGGGCGGGGGGCCGCCGCCCTGAATAATCTTTTCCAGGCGGCGATTCATTCCGGAGATAGCCACGCGCAGTGCGTCGGCATTTTTTTCCGATTCTAGGTTGATTCTGGTGTCGGGCATTGGTATTATCTGTGTGGTGTGGTTATGTGTCAGGACAAGTACTTTCCTACAATTGGCAGGCGCCGGCCCATACCGAAAGCCTTGCTGCTCACGCGCAGGACGGGGGCTGCCTGTTCCCGTTTGAACTCGTTGATGTTCACCATGCGCAGTACACGGCGCACGAGTGCCTCATCAAATCCCGCTTCAATCAGTTCGGCAGGACCCTTCCGGCACTCGATATACTGATACAGGAGTGGATCAAGCACTTCGTAGGGCGGGAGACTGTCGGTATCCTTCTGGCCGGGTCTCAACTCGGCACTGGGCGGTTTAGTGATTGAGTTTTGCGGGATAATCTCTGTATTCCGGTTGATATAATTCGCCAGTTCATACACCTCCGTTTTATACACATCACCGAGCACGGAGAGTCCGCCGCACATATCACCATAGAGCGTGCCGTAACCCACGGCCATCTCGCTCTTGTTGGTGGTATTGAGCAGTATATGGCCAAATTTGTTGCTCATAGC
>JAJTFM010000217.1 GCA_021298575.1 Saprospiraceae bacterium
CGGCGCTGTCGGAGTATTTCACCGCATTTGCCACAATGTTTTCCAGTACGCGCCTGAACAGTTTTTCGTCGCCCTCCACTACCGGTTTGTCAAGGATACCCCTGACGAAATGAAACCTGATACCCTTCTGGGCGGCGCTGTACGAGTGCAACCTGATAATATCCTCAATGACGGGAACGATTTCCACTGGCACACGGATATCAGCGCGTTTTATTGGCTCGTCCCTTGACAACAGCAGCAGGTCGTTGATGAGCGTGAGTAACTGGCGGGAGTTCCGGAGCGCTGTCGAGAGCATCTCCGACTCTTTTTTGGGGAGCAGCCTGCGATGCTGAATGGATTCGAGCGGAGCCGTGATGAGCGTCAGTGGCGTTCTCAGTTCGTGTGTGATATTGACGAAAAAACGGTTTTTCTCCTCGCTAATGTTGGCAATACGGTCCATTTGCGCCTCAATCAGTTTTTTGTCTGCCAGAATCTGACTGGTGGCTTCCTGAATTTTCCCCTCCAGTTCAAGTTGCCGTTCAAGCAGATATTTTACCCGGATTCTCCACGCAACGGCTCCCAAAATGACAGCTAACCCGATCATTAAGGCAAAAAACCACGATTCTTCATAAAAATAGGGAAGTACGTCCACCTCCAGTGTTATCGGCTCCACCGGACTGGCACCGCTTATCGAACCGGCCCGGACGTATATTCTGTAATGCCCGCCGGGTAACTGGGGAAACATCACATCAGGCGAGTTTATCTGTTGCCAGGTGTCATTTACGCCCTCTATTTTGTAGTAATAACTTACTGTACCAGCCGCGCTGTAATTTGGAGCGGCGAAATGCAGTTTGATAAAGCGCTCGTCGGGCTGAATCTGAATGGTTCCTGTTTTCAGGTAATACGGTAGCAAATCAACTGTTTCTCCCGGACCAGGCCCCTGCGCACGTGCGCTCAGGAGTACCAGACCTCCGGTACCACCCGGAAAAAAATCGCTCGCAAAGGCGTTCGGATGAACTGCTGTTACGCCATTGACGCTTCCGAAATAGAGCGTACCATCGCGGGCTTTCAGATGTGAAATTCTGTTGAATTCATTGCTGCTGGTACCCTCTCTGACCGTAAAGTGACGTATTGTCCCCGACTGAATATGATACTGAATGATACCCATATCGCTGCTCATCCATAAAAAACCGTAGTCATCGGGATAAACCGCATACAAGTTTGAATTGGGGAGACCATCCTGGGTAGAAATCAGACTGATTTTGCCTGAGAGCGGCTGCCAGTTCACCAGTCCGCAGGCCGTTGCCATCCATATCTGGTCGGGAGCCGTCTGGTTGATATGACGTATATTGTCGCACGGAAACCGAAAAGGTGATCCCGTATGGTAGCGGACTACGACGTTTCTCTCCCGATTGAGCAGAAAGAGTCCCCTGTTAGTAGCCATCCACAGACTGTCGTGGCCAGGGGTGGGTGTTATCTGATAAATATCCGTATTTCTGAGATCGCCTGAAGTACCGGGTTCGTAGTACGGAATAATCAGGTTGTTTTTTTTGTCATAAATGAGGGGTTCGCTGGAATAGCCGAGCCAAACCCGGTCTTTTTCCTCATAAAAAGACCATATATCGCCCAGTTTCACATGGGCAGGTCTTTCCAGTATAAAGGTCTTTTTGTTTCTGTTGTCGTATTTCAAAAGGTAACCCGAACCCAGCCAGACATCCTCCGAATCGAGAGCTGCCTGAACCCCCAGAATGGTTACGCCAGCCGATGCTACCCGGCTGAAATCCGGTTCAAACTCCCCTTTTTTGTAGAGTTCGCTGGAGTAGCTCAGATAAATATCTCCGTTCCGGGCCTGCGTAATGCCCCTGCAAGAATTTTTGGGAGCACTTTTGGTAATTTCCGGATCTTGCCAGACATATTTGTTAAATCGGTCTGGTATCCTGTAGGTTTTCACAAGCCCGTCGCTGGTTGCAATCCAGTATGCACCGTCCCGATCTTTCAGTACATCAAATACCGTGGGCAGGCTGGACAAGCCGTTCAATTGGGTAAAATCATCCAGTTTATTGTCCCGGGTATTTACCCTCAGCAGTTTCCCCTGAAAATATACCCAGCAGTATTTCCCGCCTTCTTCCGAGGGTGCTGGCTGGGTACAACCTATCAGCGAGATATTGATTTTGTATATATCCCTGTGCCCGGGAATTTTGAACCGGATAACGGTATTGTCGGGATTGAGAATAACCAGTCCCTCACCGTTGATACCACCCAGACGACTGCAGGAAAGTAATTTAACCGGCCCGGGCATTACATGGTCAACAACGGAAGTACCCATACCCGACAGGTTCAAGCAGTGTGTAATATGATCTTCCAGTTGCGTATTTTCATCGAAAAACCAGACAGTTTCACCGCTTCCAATGGCATACTCAGAGGCAGGTCGTATATAATCACAGGAAGAAACCTGATCTTTCAATACATTATACAGATATACGCGGTTAGCGTCTGTAATCAGCGAAACAATACCGTTACCGCTTTTAACAACACAGTCAATCTGCCCGGAAACCCTGCCCTCCAGCAAAACACTACTATCAGTGACCTCCAGCGATCTGATATCAACGAGAAAGTGTGTCTTGCCCCTTCTGAGCCATATTCTCCCTGCATCATCCTCAAACAGCAGACGCGAATCCTGCGGTGAATTTGCCAAATCCCAGCGCATGACGGTCATGAACAAACTGCCGTCGTAAAGCATCAGGGCATCTCCGGTGACGAGCCATACAACGCCTCTTGTGTCCTGAAATACCTGATAAACGTACGCATGAGTAAGTCCGTTCTGTGTGTTATATCGCTCAATAACAAGCCTGTCACCAGCGGTTTGCGCTGCAACTGTTGCTGAGAGTAGCAAACAGACCGGTATCAGATATTTCACCCAAAATTGAAGCATGTTTTTAGATAACAGATTACAAACGTATCCCGGATTCGCCAATACAAAGATACTGAATCCGGGATGAATTTCGGAGGTCAAATACAGAACATCGTATAACGTATGAGATGCCTCCTCGCAGTCAGAATGCCCGCCTAATCACACACTCTGCGAAAAGCCCCGGTTACACACACGACAAACCTGTTTCGAGACCGCGAAGCTCGGCAAGTCCGCGCATACGGCCGTAGAGCGAGTAGCCGGGATTGGATTTTCGGTTGTCCAACTGGTCGCCCAGCATGCGGTGGCCGTGATCGGGGCGATACGGGATGGACAGATCGGGGCGGCCCTCGCGCGCACGACGCGCGACCTCCTGTAAAACGCCTTTCATCACGGCGGGCATATTGGCCGATCCCTCGAGGTGGTTGGCCTCGTAAAAGGATCCATCGGCCTCCAGTTGCACGCTTCTGAAATGAAGAAAATGGATACGCGGACCGAGCTCGGCCACCATATCGGGCAGGTGGTTGTCGGCCCGGGCACCGTAACTGCCCGTACAGAAGCAGAGGCCGTTGTATTCGGAATCGTATGCAGCCAGCACAGCCCGCGCATCGGCAGCCGTGGATACCACCCGCGGCAATCCGAATATATCGAAAGGCGGATCGTCGGGATGATTAGCGCGCCGGATGCCCGCTTTCTCAGCTACGGGGGCTATTTCCTGCAGAAAGAGCGCCAGATTGTGCCTGAGCCTTCCCGCATCAATACCCCGGTAGGTATCCAGTTTTCCCCTGAATGTTTCGAGGGTGTACGACTCCTCCGAGCCGGGCAAACCGGCGATGATATTGGCAACAAGCCGGTCACGGGCCTCTGCTCCGGCATTTTTATACCACTCCCCTGCCCTTTTCACCAACTCTGGCGCCCAGGAGGCCGCAGCACCGGGCCGTTCCAGTATATGGATGTCGAAAGCGGCCACCTCCGTCATGTCGAACCGGAGGGCCTCCGAGCCGTCCTCCACGAGGAAAGCCAGATCGGTGCGGGTCCAGTCGAGCACGGGCATGAAATTGTAACACACCACCGGAATACCGCAGGCGGCAGCGTTGCGCAGACTCTCGCAATAATTGGCGATGTAGCGGGCATAATCGCCGGTTCTTCGCTTGATGTCCTCATGTACGGGGATACTCTCTATGACCGACCAGCGGAGTCCGGCCGATTCGATCAGTGACTTTCTTTCATGAATGGCTTCTGTTGTCCAGATTTCGCCGTTGGGCACGTGGTGAAGGGCGGAAACGATACCGGTTGCGCCGGTTT
>JAJTFM010000218.1 GCA_021298575.1 Saprospiraceae bacterium
CCGACATCCTGGTCGAAACCGGAGTGGCGCAGCATTTCAAAGATATTGGTTACATACTCCGGACGTTTCCTGTCGGCATCCAGATCATCTATACGCAGGAGGACGCGGGCTCCGCTCGAACGGGCAGCGTACCAGTTCAGGTAAAAATTGAGCAGGTTTCCACTGTGCAGGAATCCGGAAGGCGTGGGAGCCAGCCGCAGCACGCTTCCCGGGCCTATGCTTTGCACAAAGGCCTCATACAGGGCGACAAAGTCGCTACTCAGATTTTCCGGACTGAAGTTTTTCAAATTCCCTCACAATTTCTTCGGGCGATTTGCCGAGTAATTTAAGCGCGCTGTTGGCGTCATCTGCAAAGTCCTGATCGGCGGGATACTCCTGCAGGAACTGTTCATATACAGTTCTTGCCTTCTGTAAATCTCCGAGATCGTTTTCGTAAATAAATCCCGACATAAAGAGTGCCATAGGTGCTTTGGGATGCTTTGGCATTTCAGTGTACACCCGCTGGTAGAGTTCAACCGCTTTGGCAGGTTTGCCGGCAGCTTTTGCCAGCGCGGCGGCCCTCAGCAATACCTCGGCAGATTTGTCGGGACTGGCAGTCAGTTGCAGGGCAGCCAGTTCTTCCGATATCTGAATAAACTGATCGGCTTTTGAAGGGTCAGACACGGCTGCGCCACCCATTTCTTTATCGAGTGCAGCCAGTTGAGATATCAGGACAGCCACCTTGTCGGCAGGATTGTTTTGAGTACAGGCCCCGAAAAGGAGTACTGATAAAACAAGAATCCAATTTTTTTTCATCATATTTCTGAACATCATTTCAGGTAAATTCATGAACCAACAAATTCAAATTTGCCCGCAGGAGCCTTCACAGTAACCTTTTCGCCATCACCTCTTTTCACTTTCCCGATAATACGGGCTTCAATCCCGTATTTTTCAGCAACGGCCATGATGGTATCGGCGTGACGGGCGGGCAGGTAAATTTCCATGCGGTGCCCCATATTGAACACCTGATACATTTCGCGCCATGGAGTGCCGCTGCTTTCCTGTATCAGGCTGAATAACGGAGGAACCGGAAAAAGGTTGTCTTTGATGATATGTGCGTTCTGAAAAAAGCGCAACACCTTGGTTTGGCCGCCTCCTGTTACATGAATGAGTGCGTGAATTTTCTTCCGGTGTTCTTTCAGTATCTCCTGCAGCACGGGTACGTACGTGCGCGTGGGCGAGAGAACGAGTTTTCCGACAGTGACCTTTTGTCCATCGGGCAGGGTGACCATATCGGTCAGTTTTCTGTTGCCGGTGTAAACGACCGAGCGGTCGAGATTGGGATCGAAGCTGTCGGGGTACTTTTCGGCGTATTCGTGACTGAGCACATCGTGGCGTGCGGCGGTGAGGCCATTGCTGCCCATACCGCCATTGTATTCCGATTCATAAGTAGCCTGTCCGAAAGAGGCCAGTCCGACAATCACATCACCCGGACGGATGTCGGGTACGATCACCTCCTTGCGTTTCATGCGGGCAAAAACAGTATAACCCACATCTATTGTGCGAACGATATCGCCCACGTCGGCAGTTTCTCCGCCGGCCAGGTGAATCTGAATACCGTGTTCGCGCATTTTATCGGCAAAATCGGAGGCTCCGCGAATTACAGAAGCGATCACGTCACCGGGTACAAGCGTTTTGTTGCGTCCGATGGTACCACTCAGCACGAAATCGTTGATACAACCGGAACAGGCCATATCGTCGAGATTCATGACAATTGCGTCCTGTGCCACACCGGCCCATACCGACATATCGCCGGTTTCGCGCCAGTAAAGGTACGCGAGGCTCGATTTGGTGCCTGCCGTATCGGCGTGCAGCAGATTGCAGTACTGAGCGTTACCTGCAGCCACATCGGGCAGAATCTTGCAGAATGAAGTGGGAAAAAGCCCCTTGTCCAGATGCGCGATAGCTGCATGGACCTCGTCCTTGGAAGCCGAAACGCCGCGTTTTTCGTATTTAATCATACCTGTGATTCGGAGTGAACCGATTTAAAGATACAACTACCTCTCCCAGGAGCGATACCTGGCAGTTTCGTCGTATATATGGTAAAGAATGGCCTTGTCAACATCGGAAAAAACCACGTTTCTGCGTTGCATAACGACCGTGGCTGTCTCGCAAACCTCGGCGAATTTATTGGTTCTGTACGGATTGTCGGGGCCGCCCCATGAAAAATCGGGCACAAAATTGCGGATAAATCCACCCCCAAACACATTGGATGCCACGCCCACCACCGTACCGGTATTGAACATGGTATTAATGGCGCATTTGGAGTGATCACCCATCATCAGTCCCACGAACTGCTCGCCGGTAGGTTCGAAGCGATCTGACACATAACTCCAGAGTTTGACCTCCGAGTAGTTGTTTTTAAGATTGGAGTTATTTGTATCGGCACCCAGATTGCACCACTCCCCTATCACGGCATCGCCGAGGTACCCGTCATGGGCCTTGTTGGAGTTGGCAATCATGATAGAACGCGTGATTTCTCCGCCCAGCCGGCAGCCCGGTCCGAAAGAACAGGGGCCATAAATGCGGGCACCCATCTTGACGATACAGTCGCGGGAGAGTGCAACGGGGCCTCTGAATGAGGAACCTTCCATCAGTTCCGTGTTGTGGCCGATATAGATGGGCCCATTTTTTGTATTGAAAGTACAGCCTTCCACCACTGCCCCCTCTTCGATGAATATACGGCCAGACGGGCCTATAACCTGATTCGTATCTGACAGCGGGAGCGACTGACGGCCCCGGGTGAGCAGTTCGAAATCGTCGGCAATAGCCTGTCCGTTCAGGCGGGTAAGCTGCCATAAGCGGGAAACAAATGTGAGGGGGAAATCGGCAGGGAGTTCGATACCCCGAAGTTCACTGACCTCTTCATCACCGATGAGCGATTCAAACCGGGCTTCGTTGAGTCGGGCAGCTACCAGTTCGCCGTTGAAAAGCAGCGCTTCATTCAGGTTCAGGCTGCGGATACGTTCACAGATCTGATTGTCAGGTATCAGGCCGCCGTTAATGATGAGATTCTCGTCTTCAACGCAAATCGGGTATTTCTCCTGAAGATATTCCTGTGTGATATAGGAAACCGAGCCGTTCAGGCGTCGTTCCCATTTTTCTCTGAGCGTGAGGATACCGAGACGAAGCTCACAAACCGGACGAGTTGCGGTGAGCGGGAGCAGGCGATTTCTCGCATCGCTGTCGAAAAGAATGATATTCATACTGGTAGCAGTGGTTGATTCACAGGGGAAAAAGCTGCTGCAAAATTAGGGTTTGGCCGGCAATAACATGAAACAAAAATCCCGAACTTTCACATGGAAAGCCCGGGATTTATGCTGCGGCAGAGGCAGTAGAAATTTGAGAAATTACTTGGAAAATTTCGAAAACTTCTTGTTGAACTTATCAATACGACCCGCAGTATCAACGAACTTCATCTTTCCGGTGAAGAACGGGTGGCTGTAGGCAGATATTTCCATTTTCACGAGGGGATACTCTTTACCGTCTTCCCAGGTGGTGGTTTCTTTAGAATTAATGCAAGACTTTCCCAGGAAAGCATCGTCGGTGGAAATGTCCTTGAAAACAACCGTACGGTAGCTGGCAGGATGGATATCTTTTTTCATGTCGCGCGGTGGCAGTTATTTTGTTAGAATGCTTTTGGCTTTTTCGAGGCGCAAAGGTAAGAATAGATTTGAAATATAAACAAATAATTGCCCGAAATTATTCACACTTTCTGGTTTATAACACATATCCGATGGTGAATATCCGTTACCTGCCTTAACAGGTCGTGTATACCGTCATTTTGAATGATTGCCTGTGCCTTTCCGAGTTTCTCTGATTCGGGCAGCTGGTTGTTCATGCGCGCGCGCACCTGCGTCTCAGTGATTTTGTCGCGTAGCATGACTCTTTCGATGCGCAGCGTTTCCGGCGCCGTCACGACGATCAGGAAATCGAGGTATTTCCAGGCGCCACTTTCCACGAGCAGAGCGGCTTCTTTCAGTGTGTATGGAGCCCCCGCCTCTGTCTGCTCGCGGTGCCACTCCAAACTGTGTTTTTCTACTGCCGGGTGAACCAGTGCATTCAGGGCAGCCAGCTTTTCCGGATTTTCGAATACCACAGAGGCCACATACGCACGGTTATAGCTTCCATCCGGGAGATATGCCTGTT
>JAJTFM010000030.1 GCA_021298575.1 Saprospiraceae bacterium
TTTTGTCCATGATCCAGCCTCCCGGGGCGTGAAGCCTGATTTCTGTAATTTTTTCCTGTACGGAGGTGCCGTTGTCCTGCAGTTTGAGGAGTAACTCTACTTCCACTGGCCGTTTAAAAAACCTCGAAAGGCGGCTGAGCTTCTCTTCAATAAACGTGATCAATTTCACATCTGCCTGAAAGTGAATGGCTTTCACATTAATTTTCATCATACTAATCTGATTTTTAATGGTGAAGGAATTGGTTTGGAGCGATTTTCAGAGGTCGCTGTTTGTTACTGCAAGTATAAGTACCTGCGAATGAAAAGTGCAAGGGGTAAAAATGTCGTTCGTCGTCAAAATAACACTGTTCGTCAAGTGCCGCGTCAGACTGGAAGGTCCGGGTTAGTGCCGGAAATTTGAGGAATATGCCCTGGTTTAATATTGTAATCCCTCAAAATACCGCAAATTATGGCCGTAACTTGTCAGATTAAGTGTTCTTATATATTGTGTTTAAGGTTTATTTCTATTTTTACGGTTGAATCAACTAATATCGGGATATGTCCAACAGAAGACAGTTTATCAGAAGAATTGGCGGACTTGCGGCTGCCATCACCACCTCATCGCTTGCCGATCTGGCGGCGAGGGAGCGCTATGAAATGCTCGAACTACAACGCGGCAAGGCTTATTCGGCCAACGACAAAATAAGAGTAGGGGTCGTGGGAATGGGAATCATAGGTGTCCGAAATACCCGTACTTTTCTGGAGCTGCCCGGTTTGGAGCTGGCGGCCGTCTGCGATTTGTACACAGGCCGGCTCGAGCGGGCAAAGGAACTGTACGGCAAGCAGTTGTTTACCACAAAGGATTATCGCGAACTGCTCGTCCGGCCAGATATAGATGCCATTATAGTATGTACTTCCGACAACTGGCACGACCGCATCTCCATAGATGCCATGCGCGCGGGCAAGGCGGTTTACTGTGAAAAGCCGCTGGTGCACCAGTTGTCGCAGGGAAGCGAACTGATGCGGGTGCAGAAGGAGACGGGTGCCCTGCTTCAGGTGGGCAGCCAGCGGGTGAGCAGTATCGTGTATGCCAAAGCCAAAGAATTGTACAAAGCCGGCGAAATCGGACAACTGAACTCGGTGGAGGCAGCCTTCGACCGGCAGAGTGTACTTGGCGCCTGGAAATACACCATGCCACCCGATGCTTCGCCTGATACGGTTGACTGGCAGCGGTTCGTCCGCGGGAAGGACAAATCTTCATTTGATCCCAAAAAGTTCTTCTGGTGGCGCAACTACAGGGAATATGGCACAGGCGTTGCCGGCGACCTGTTTGTGCACCTGTTATCGGGACTGCATTTCCTCACCGATTCACTGGGGCCATCCAGGATTTTTGCCACCGGCGATTTGTGTTACTGGAAAGACGGGCGCAACGTGCCGGATGTGATGACCGCCGTACTGGAATATCCGGAATCGCCGCAGCACAAGGCATTTCAGGTGACGCTGAGGGTGAATCTGATGAGCGGGATGGGCGACACGGCCACCACCCGTTTCGTGGGAACAGAGGGTGTGATTGACTTTGGCTGGACCGACTTTACCATCAAGCGCAGCAAGATACCCGTTGCACCGGGTTATGGTGGCTGGGACAGTTTCGAAACCTATCCGCTGAGTATGCAGGAGCGTATCAGGAAACAATACGACGCCACTTATTCGCAGGCCGACCGACAGGCACCGGCACTTTCCGATCTGCGATATGCCGCTCCGGATGGATACAGTGACTCGAAAGATCACTTTGCCAGCTTCTTCGCTGCGGTCAGGAAAGAGATGCCTGTGGTGGAAGATGCGGCCTTCGGGTTCAGGGCGGCAGCGCCGTGTCTTGCCTGCAACGAAAGCTATTTCAGAGGGAAAGTGATCCACTGGGATCCCGTTCAGATGAGAGAGAAAAATGGCCGTGGTTGAGAAGTCTTGGCCGTTTCATCGGATTCCGGTAATTTCGCACCATAAAATTTAAAAAAGCATGTCTGACGCACAGCACAATTACTCTACTGCCGCTATTCAGGCGGTTTTTGAACTCCAGCAGAAGCACCAGTGGGAGGTTGCCCGCTCGGGTGCCCGCGAGCGCATAGCCCGGCTCAGGCGGCTTCATGATGCTGTGATTCGCTACAGGGATGATATTGAGGCGGCTGCGCGCGCCGATTTCGGGAAGCCGGGTATAGAAACGGTACTCTCCGAGATTGGCCCGGTAACTACGGAAATCAGGCATGCCATCAGGCATTTGCGCTCATGGATGAAGCCCAAAAGGGTGTCAACACCCATGTTTCTGACAGGTACCTGGTCAAAAATTCTTTACGAACCCAAGGGTGTCTGTCTGATTATATCTCCCTGGAATTTCCCCTTCAACCTCACTTTTGTGCCGCTGGTTTCGGCGATTGCAGCTGGTAACTGTGTCATTCTGAAGCCTTCAGAGTTCACGCCACACAGTTCGGCGCTGATGCGAAAAATCGTTGCCGAGTGTTTTCCGCCGGAAGAAGTAGCCCTGTTCGAAGGAGATGTCGAGGTTTCACAGGAACTTCTCAAACTGCCCTTCAATCATATATTTTTCACTGGCAGCCCGGCAGTAGGCAAAATCGTCATGCGTGCGGCGGCAGACAACCTCACGTCAGTTACACTCGAGCTGGGTGGGAAAAGTCCGGTTTTTGTGGATGAAAACACAGATATTGATCATGCTGCTGCCAAAGTGGCCTGGCTGAAGTGCATGAATGCCGGACAAATATGTATTGCTCCGGATTATGTGCTCGTGCACGAGCGCGTACACGACGCGTTTGTAGAGGCACTCGTTAAAAAAATTCACACTTTTTACGGAGAAACAGAGGAAGCCCGGCGTCAGTCGCCCGACTATTGCCGGCTTGTGAGTCAGAAACACCAGGCCCGCGTTGCTTCTCTTTTCAGGGATGCGGTGGAACGCGGTGCTAAAGTGCACACCGGTGGCGGCGAAAATATATCCGAGCGATTCCTCGATCCTGCGGTCATTACCGATGTTCCGGATGGAGCAGCTATCTGGGAGGAAGAGATTTTTGGTCCGGTGCTGCCAGTAAGACCCTATAAAACGCTGGATGAGGCCCTTGCCTTCGTCAATGCCCGCCCGCGCCCGCTGGCAATCTATATTTTCAGCAACGACAAGCGCTACACCGACAAAATACATTCCGGTACAAGAGCCGGAGGCGGTACCGTCAACGATTGTGGTATTCACTTCTATCAGCCCAACATGCCGTTCGGAGGTGTTAACAACAGCGGTATTGGCGGATGCCATGGCGAGGCCGGTTTTCTGGAATTTTCCAACCAGCGCGGAGTAACCTGGCAAAACCGGATTTTCCCGCATAGCAATATGATTTTGCCCCCGTACGGCTCAAAAATTTCCCGTCTTCTCGGTGAAGCCGTTGTGAAATGGCTCTAAAACTACTCAATTTTCAAACCCGATTATGAAAAGAACCCTGCTACTGGCAGCAACCTTCGCTGTGCTGGCCGCAGCCGCATGGTATGCTGCCACACAGATAAATACCAAAAGCTCAAATGTTTCCTGGGATATGGACTTCGCTGTCCGAAACACTGACGATATCGGCAAGATATTCATCGCCGACCGTGAAAATCGGACAGCCACCCTTGAACGCAAGGATGGCACATGGATTTACAATGGAAAATATCCGGCACGTCAGACGGCCGTAAATACACTTCTGGAAACTATCAGCCGCATCAATGTGCAGTATATTCCGCCCGAGGTATCAAAAAATACGATGATCAGGGAACTGGCTGCCGATGGAATCAAGGTCGAGATTTACGACAGGAACAACAAGCCAATAAAGGTGTATTATGTGGGTGGTATCACTGCCGACGAAAAAGGTACAATCATGCTCATGGAGGGCTCCGAAAAGCCTTATGTGGTACATATTCCTTCTTTTGTCGGACAGGTCAGGGTTCGGTACCTGCTTGGCGACGATAACTGGCGCGACAGGGCTGTTTTTGCTGAGAAGCCCGAAAAAATCACAGAAATAAGCGTGGAGTACCCACAGCGAAAGAGTGAATCCTTCATTATGGAGAAAAAGGGAGATCTGGATTATGCAGTCAGGCCGTATTTCTCAACTACATCGGTCAGCAAGCTCCCGCAGCGCAAGGGTGTAGCCGAAGGATACCTGCTTCAGTTTGAGAACCTGGGCGCAGAGGCTTATGAAACAACCAATCCGTTCCGGGATTCTGTAACGGCACTGGTGCCGTTTGCCATTGTAACAGTCAGGCGCGAGGATGGAGGTACGAGGCAGGCGCGGTTCTGGCCAACAGCTGTTCAGTATGAGCCGGCTACGGGCAAACCGTTCGTACACCGCTATTTTGCAGAGGTTGACAAATCCGACTTTATGCTGATACAGGACCGCGTATTCGGCCCGGTGTTCAGAGGCTACTCCTTCTTTTTTACACCCAATGACGGAGAGATCCGGCGATAATCAGAACGGATAGCCTACCGCAAGGTTGGGATTGAAGTCTCTGATCTGTAATTTTGACACAAGATCCGGAATCCAGTATTTCCCGGTAACCGGATCCGGATACGGGTTTCTCAGCGGCAGTCCGAAGTCGAACCTGATAACAAAATAGTCGAAGTCGCCGCGGATACCAAATCCTGTACCCAGGGCTATATTCTTGTAGGAGTCCAGATTGAGCTGAGATCCGGGCCTGTCGGTATCCTCCCGGATAGTCCAGATATTTCCGGCATCGAGGAAAACAGCGCCTCTGAAATAAGGAAACAGGGGAAACCTGAGCTCGGCATTCATTTCAAAACGGAAGTCGCCGGCCTGATAGTAGGGTTGAATATCTCTTTTAAGGCCTGTTTCCGGGTTGATATCCACGTATCCGCCGGGGCCGAGTTCCCGGATCCTCCACGCGCGCACGCTCGACGGGCCGCCGACAAAGTATTGTTTGACGTAGGGAACCGTGCGGCTGTCGCCGAAATTACTGGCAATACCCATTCCGGCGCGGAGAGCAAGTACAGTGTTTTCTGAAAAATTGCGCATGTAGGTCAGGTCCTGATCGAGCCGGATGTATTCGGAAAATTTCAGAGAACCTACCTGCCATTCCTTTCTTCCGGCAATGGCGCCCCACACTCTGTTGGCGGCCAGAACTTCCAGTCCCGACATCTCAAAACCGAGTCGGAAATTCCACCGGCTACCCTTTGGAGTAGTACGGCTCGAGTGTGAGTAGTTGAAAGAACGCAGTAAAAACCCTGTGAAGAGCTGGTTGTCAAAACTCAGTTCAAGAAATTTGCTTGGTGTCAGACTGGAGGCAAATTGTGGCCGCAGCAAATCTACTCCAATATGATTCCAGTTGAACTGATTATGGTTGTCAATTCGCAAATTGTATCCGAAGGAAGCATTGAGCAGATGAAACTGATAAAAATTGGTTACCCTCAGATAGTCGTAATTCGCTGAAATGCGGGCACTTCCTTCCGTCTGCAGTTTCAAATAAAAGAGGGAAGAAGTTAGCCCCCGCCGGTAGAGCGCCTTCCACATCCCGAGATAGTCGAAATGTCGGGGAATAGTAAGCTCATTCTGTATTTTGAACTCACGCGCATAAATCAGGTTACCCGCAGAAATATCGAACTCGGTATTGTAGTTGGCGGTTGTTCGCCAGTGCTCGGCACCGCTGAAAATATTTCTGTTGGTGAAGTAAAAAGAGGGAGAGATACCAATCAGACCACCGTTCAGGGTGCTGTAACTGAGATCAATATCGCCGCCCGGCGTAAATCGCTTATTGGGGGACACATTGATTACCACATCAATCACCCCCGGCTGAAGGCTGTCCTGACTGGGTCTCATGGACACAAAGCGATACACCCCCAGAGCGTTCAGGTTTTCCAGTGTTTTATCGAACTTGCTCTGATCATATATATCGCCCGGCCTGAATCTGATTTTTTGTACAATACGGTCGGGCCTGACAAAAAACAGCGGTTCCACGGCAGCGAAATAAACACTGTCAATGAAAGTATCCCGCCGGAGTGCTGTTACCTCGGGAACCACCCCTGAATATACCTCTACCTTTCCAATCCGGTAGGTCTGGTGCATGACTGAGTCGCTGAAGGGCAGTATGTTCACCCGTACTTTTGCGGTAGTTCCGGTACTGTCACCTGTAAACTGGACGAACTGGGGGACAAAATAGGCGTATCCCTGATTTTTCAGCACGGCTGTTATGCGCAATCGTTCAGACTCAAAAAGCCGGGCATCGAGCGGGGCGTCTTTCTGGATGAGAGATTCGCCCGCGAACATATTCACCAGATCGTGTACAAGGGAATCTTTACTGGTGAATTCCACGTTGCTGACCTTATAGAGAGGCCCAAGTGCCAGATTGTATCTGACGGAAGCCTTGTATTTGCCGACTAACTGGGGCTTTGCATTACAGGATGCCTTGAAATAACCGCGTTGCCTCATTTGGTTTTGAAAGTTGATGGATGTCCGTCTGGCCAGTGCGGTATCGAGCACTACCGGTGCATCTATCTTCTTTGAGATCCACTTGATGAAACTTACTTTACTGTCCTTTTGCCCGTAATGCAGCCACATACTCAACGGGAATGTAATTACTGACCCGGAGCCAGGCTTTTGCCGGTACTGGGGTTCCAGTTCTGCGTTAATAACCGACTTGTCGTAGGAGCTTAGTGGCGTATCAGATTTAATGACCACCTTGTTGGATACGAGAAATTTGCCGTCCCAGTCGGCCCCCAGATATTTGGAGGGGCTGCAAGATGAAAGCACCAGCGTGGCACTCAGAGCGATGCCGCGTAAAAGAAGTCCGGTATGGCAATTTGAAAGGCGCAAAACACAACTTTTAATCGGGTTGGGTACCGAATTTATTGCAAAGATAAGTATTGACAGTGAGGCTACCGTTCTTAACGCGCTATCTGAACGGAAAATTCCCGGCAAGCACTATTTTCGCACCGAAAAATAACATTCCGGATGCTCACTCAGAATCAGATCAGGCTAATCAATTCGCTGGAAGTCAAGAAATACCGGCAGGCAAACGGTCTGTTCGTTGTGGAGGGCGAGAAGATGGTGGCCGAGTTACTGCGCCAGAATCGCATAACTGTTACTGCCGTGTGGGGAACCGAAGTGTGGGCAGTGCGCCACCCGGATCTTCGACTGCTTGCCGGCGAAAAGTATCAGGAGGTGAATGAATCCGGACTGAAAAAAATCTCGGCACTCACTACACCGAATGCCGTGCTGGCCCTTGCTGAAATACCGGGAGAGTTGCCCGACTGCACACTGCCCCGCAATCACCTTTGTTTTTACCTCGACGGGATACAGGATCCGGGCAATATGGGAGCCATATTGCGTATTGCCGACTGGTTCGGGTTCCCTGCCGTTTACTGTTCTCCGGAGAGTGTGGATATATACAATTCAAAAGTGGTTCATGCGAGCATGGGGGCTGTACTCAGGGTCAGGTCATGGGAGTTGCCCCTGGATCAGCTGCTTGCCTCGACGGGAGAAATACCTGTTGCCGGAGCTGTGCTCAATGGTGAAAACGCCCTTGACGTTGATTTGCCGGTCAACGGACTGCTGGTAATAGGTAATGAAGGCAGGGGTATTTCTGAAAAAACAGGAGGTATGCTGACCCGTCGCCTGACCATTCCCAGGCATCCGGATGGTGGAGCCGAGTCGCTGAACGCTTCGGTGGCAGCCGGCATACTTGCCGCGCTGAGCTTCCGTGGTCGTTGATTTCTGTGCGTTCGCCGATGAATGTACCACCATATTCATCAGATATACTGTACATTCGTGCTGTCAAATCAAAAGAACAAACAAGCCATGATTGATTTTCGCAAGTATCTTCCCCTTATTTTCATAGCCCTTGGTGCTATGCTGGTTTTCAGCATGTGCGGGTCCTACAATAACGCCGTCAGTAAGGATGAAGGCGTTAAATCTGCCTGGTCGCAGGTAGAAAATCAGTACCAGCGCCGTGCCGACCTCATCCCTAATCTGGTTAATACCGTGAAAGGGTACGCCGACTTTGAAAAATCAACCCTCGAGGCGGTTATTCAGGCGCGCGCCTCCGCGACGCAGGTAAAGGTGGATCCCAACCAGCTCACGCCGGAGAATATTCAGCGTTTTGAACAGGCTCAGCAGGGTCTGTCGGGTGCACTGGGCCGCCTGCTGGTGGTATCGGAAAACTATCCCGACCTGAAGGCCAACCAGAACTTCATGGACCTGCAAAAACAGCTGGAGGGCACGGAAAACCGAATTTCAGTGGAAAGAAAGAACTTTAATACGGCTGTACAGGATTATAACTCCTATATACGTCGTTTCCCTACCAATCTGCTGGTGGGTATGTTCGGATTCTCTCCCAAAGGCTATTTCCAGTCTCAGGCCGGTGCTGAACGCGCTCCCGAGGTGAAATTCTGATAAAATGCTTTTTAACCAGGATGAAGAGGCCCGTATTGCCGATGCAATACGGGCCGCAGAACGCGGTACAAGTGGCGAAATCCGCCTGTACGTGGAAGATTATTGCCAAAGGGATCACCCGGCAGAACGGGCGCAGGAGTTGTTTCAACTGTTTGGTATGTACAATACGCAGAATCGCAACGCCGTGCTGATTTATCTGGCTGAAAAAAGCCGGCAGTTCGCTCTGTGGGGTGATGCCGGTATTCACGAAAAAGTCGGAAACCAGTTCTGGGAGGACGAAAAAAAGTTGCTTCGCGAATACCTGCAGCGCGATGAGGCGGCCGAGGGCGTAAGCAAGGTCATTCTGATGGTGGGCGACCGCCTCCGGCAATACTTCCCCAATGATGAAAAAACCGATATCAATGAACTGCCGGATGAAATCATTTATGGGTAAGCGATTTTTACTCCTGATACTGCTCTCTGTGGCGGTTTCTGTCTCCGGCCTTTGGGCGCAGGACGACCTCTTCCCGCCGAAGCCTGAACCTGCTGTTTATGTACATGATTACGCAGGATGGCTCGAACCCGGTCAAAAAGCGCAACTGGAACAAAGGCTCCGCGCTTACCGGGATTCTACTTCAACTCAGATAGTGGTCATGATTCGACCCGATATCGGCGACTATGACAAGGCCTCTTATGCCTTTGAACTTGGCAACCGGTGGGGGATTGGCCGGGCCGACAAGAATAACGGGGTGGTGGTGCTCGTGAAAACGGAAGCGCCGGAAAGAGGAATTTTTATCGCCACAGGTTATGGTACAGAGGGTGCTCTGCCGGATATTACTGCCGGACGGATCATCCGCAATACCATGGCTCCGTTTTTCAGAGAAAGCAGGTATTACGAAGGTATTGACGCCGGTGTGACCGATATTGTCCAGGCTCTTTCGGGGGAGTTTGTCCGTGAACCTGAAAATGATCAGGTGGACAAAGTGATGACTGCTATCATTATCGCACTGGCTATCCTTTTCATTATCGGATTCATCTTCTACCAGACCCGCGGCCGTACAATGATAGATCACCGCGGTTCGCGCAGCATGCGCCCCCGACAATCCGACTGGTGGATCGGCGGTGGCGGCTTCGGTGGTTTCGGCGGTGGTTTTGGCGGCGGATCGGGCGGTGGCGGCTTTGATGGCGGCTCCTTCGGTGGCGGCTCCTTCGGTGGCGGCTCGTTTGGCGGTGGCGGAGCCGGAGGTGACTGGTAGTTTTTATCGCAGTATGTTTTCAGTGAGTTTTCCTCCTGTGAAGCAAATTATACCTCATATTCAATGAAAAACAAAAAAAGTCTGTTAACAGGGCTGTTCCTCTGCACTTTCTGGGTGCTTCATGCCCAACTGCTGATCAAGGTAACGGCGGTGCCGGCCAACACGCCTGCGGGCGCGGATATATATGTGGCAGGCACTTTCAATAACTGGAATCCGGGAAATCCCGCATTCAAGCTCACGGCACTCGGGGGCGGGCAGTATCAGATTTCCATCAATCCGCCGGTCGGACAAATCAAGTTCAAATTTACACGAGGCAGCTGGGCCACGGTGGAAGGGAATGCCAGCGGTGGGTTTTTGCCCGATCGGACACTCAGCTACAACGGTAGTCCTGCAACAGCAGAACTGTCCATACTCAGCTGGGAGGATCTGGGCGGCGGCGGGAACGGCGGCGGAACGGCGGCATCCAATGTGTCGGTACTCGACAACGCATTTTTTATGCCCGAGCTGGGCCGGAATCGCCGGATATGGCTTTATCTGCCTCCGGACTACAACACGACCGCCAAAAAATATCCGGTGTTGTACATGCACGACGGGCAGAACCTGTTTGATGCCACGACCTCTTTTTCAGGCGAGTGGCAGGTGGATGAATCGCTGAACGAACTCCACGCCCAGGGTGACTATGGGTGTATCGTGGTGGGTATTGACAATGGCGGACAGTACAGACTGGATGAATACTCTCCGTGGGTGAACACGCAGTACAATGCAGGCGGTCAGGGTGATGAATACGTTGACTTCATAGTAAATACCCTGAAACCGTTTATTGATGCGCATTACAGAACCCTGCCGGGTCGTGAGACGACCGGCATTGCGGGCAGCAGTATGGGCGGACTGATATCCATGTATGCTCTTTCCGAGCGGCAGGATATATTTTCGAAAGCCGGAATATTCAGTCCGGCCTTCTGGTTTGGAGGTGACCAGCCCGGGCAACATGTTGCATCACATCCCAAAGCGGGGCCAGCCCGGGTATATTTCCTGGCTGGTGCCGATGAGGAACAGGACGGGAACCAGAGCAATTACGTGGTAAACGACATGGCAGAAGTATCGAATGCCATGCTTGCCGCCGGCTTCAGTGCCCCGGAGATTCAGTTTCAGACCTTCGCCGACGGTGCCCATTCCGAGTGGTTCTGGGCCAGAGAATTTCCGCAGGTATATCAGTGGTTGTTTGCGGGTACCGTCAGTGCAACTACAGATAATACGCCTTCAAAACTTGAGAGTTTTCCCAATCCGGCCGGAGCCTGGGTTCGGGTCAGCGGAGTGGAAGAGATGGATGCAGTGCGTTTCAGGATATACAATTCAGGCGGCACGCTGGTCCGCGATACCGTTCTGGCAGGGAACAGTCCGCTCTACACCGGCGACCTTCCGTCGGGTTTATATATTGTAAAAGCGAGAAAAAAAGGCGGAAAATGGATGACCGGCCGCCTGGTCAGGTAAAAAATCGGCCTGTTTGCCAGTTTTTAACACGTTTCTAACAACCTGCGGATACCCTTTTTACGTCTGAAGTGTTTAGAGTATGTAACTTGTGTAAAATTCTGACACTATGAGACCGGTGATTTTTTATTCTTTGCTACTGCTGCTTTTTTCCGGAAGCGCACATGCACAGTATTTCGGCAGAAACAAGCCGAGGTATAATAAAGAGGAGTTCAAGGTAACACAGACTCCACATTTCGAGATTTATGAACATCTTGAAAATCCGGACAAACTGCGGGAGCTCTCTGCTGCCGCGGAGGTATGGTACCAGATGCACCAGTCTGTGCTCAGAGATACACTGCCTGGCCGCAATCCGCTGATTATTTACGATGATCATGCCGGCTTTCAGCAATCCAATGTGATTCAGGGCGACATCAGCGTTGGTACGGGTGGCGTCACGGAGGGTTTGCGCAACCGGGTGGTTTTTCCGGTGGCTGTCACCAACCAGCAAACACACCACGTGCTCGGTCACGAACTCGTACACGCTTTCCAGTATAACATGGTACTGAATGGCGATTCTACCAGTATGCAGAACCTCGGTAATCTGCCACTCTGGATGATCGAAGGACTGGCGGAATACCTGAGTATAGGAAGAATTGATCCCCACACAGCTTTATGGATGCGCGATGCCGTACAGAGCGGGGATATTCCGGAAATAAAAGATCTCAACAACCAGAAATACTTTCCATACAGGTGGGGACAATCATTCTGGGCCTACGTAACCGGCGTTTACGGCGATGAGGCTATCAAACCACTGTTCATGAACACCGCGAAGTACGGGCTGTTCGTGTCAGTTCCGATGACTTTGGGTACTTCGGTGGATTCACTGTCGTCTGCCTGGCAGGAAACTCTGAAGAATCACTACGGCAGGTGGGTAACCAAAAAGAAAGAAGATCTTCCCGGCAGAAAATTGCTGGATGAAAGCAATGCCGGAACCATGAATGTTTGTCCGGTGCTGAGTCCCAACGGAAAATATGTGATCTTTCTCTCGGAGAAAAATTTGTTCACAACAGATTTGTTTCTGGCTGATGCCAAAACCGGAAAGATACTCAGAAAGGTATCCAGTACACTCGGCGACAGTCACATAGACCAGTTCAACTCCATTGAAAGCGCAGGCACCTGGAGTCCGGACAGCAAGCGTTATGCCTTCGATGTTTATGAGAAGGGTAAAAGCATACTGATTGTAAAGAGCATAGACAAAAAAGGGAAAACAGAAAGAATCAGATTTCCCGGTCTGACAGCTTTTAACAATCCTGCGTGGAGTCCTGATGGCAAAAGTATTGTGGTAACGGGTCAGAAAAATGGTCAGACAGACCTGTGGCAGTACGATTTCAAGACAAAGAAAATCAAGAGACTGACCAACAACCGATATGCCGAGGTACTGCCTGCGTGGAGTTCGGACGGAAGCATGCTTGCATTCAGCACCGATGAACTGGCCCTTGAGCGGGGTCGCAATAACGGTGCCTGGCAGATGAACCTCGCCGTGATGGATGTTGTGAGCGGCTCGGTGGACAACATAGACGTGTTTCCGGGGGCGGATAACATGAATCCGCAGTTCGACAAGGACGGGAACCTGTATTTTCTGAGCAACCGCGACGGTTTCCGTAACCTGTACAAGTACGATCTGAGGAGTAAAAAGGTATGGCAGCTGACCAATATTACTACCGGAATAACCGGCATTACGCCTTATTCACCGGCACTCACCATTTCGGAGGACAAGGACAAAATCCTGTACACACACTATTCCAATCATGAGTACGTGATTTATCAGGCCAAGGCGGAGGATTTCACCGCTGTTGAAACAGATCCGACCGCAGTGGATATGGTACCGGCCAGTTTA
Source organism: Saprospiraceae bacterium (assembly GCA_021298575.1). Lineage (GTDB taxonomy): Bacteria > Bacteroidota > Bacteroidia > Chitinophagales > Saprospiraceae > M3007. The sequence goes on from JAJTFM010000030.1 coordinate 13,008, forward strand.
CCGCCGTTCGATCCGCGCAGGCGTGATCTGGTGAACACAGGTCTGAGGCTTTCTGACGTCAACGAGAAAAATACGTCAGACACGCTGATTACCCAAAAACAGCCTTTCAAACCAAAATTTGAACTGGCCTATCTGGGTGGCAGCACCGGTATGGGTGTATATACCGGAAACAGCAGTTTTGGTACACAGACGGGGCTGGCGGGCGGTATGGACATGCTGTTCAATGATATTCTGGGCAACCACCAGCTTTATACCGGTCTGGCACTGAACGGACAGGTGATAGATGCTGCGGGGCAGGTTTCATACATTAACAGCAAGAACCGGATAACCTGGGGAGCCAACCTGTCGCACATACCCTTCCTTTCTGGCGGGTATTACCGGCGCGACCCGAACTACTATCTTGGAGTCATCGAGACAAAGTACTTCAAGGATGGTACACCATTTTTGGGATGGCAGGACGAGCAGATACTTGAGCGCACATTCCAGCAGCGGGTCGGAGTATTTGCGGCGTATCCGCTTTCGGTTACCAGGAGGTTTGAAGTGGGGTCCGCTATGGAATTCTACAAGCAGCGTTACGACCGCTACACCTATAACTATGTTTTCAATAATGCCGGCCAGTATCTTGGCAGGTATGATGAACGGGAAAAGTTGAAGGGTGGGGGAGCGTTGCAACTCAGCAATATCAATGCTGCCTTTGTGGGCGACAACTCCTATTTTGGCATGACAGCTCCGCTGCAGGGATATCGTTACAGGATAGGTGTGGAACAGTATTTCGGGGGGTATAATTTCACTACCCTGTTACTCGATGGTCGCAAGTACTTTTACATGAAGCCATTTACACTGGCCTTCAGGGGTATGGGTTACGGGCGATTTGGCGGAAACTCTGACGAGGTTTATCCGTTATTTGCGGGCAGTCCGTATTTTGTAAGAGGATATACCCGTCAGATATTCGACGGCGATACCACCGGCCTGATTACCCGGATGGCCGGCAGCAAAATAGTGGTGGCAAATGCGGAATTGCGTATTCCGTTTACGGGGCCACGGCGCCTTTCCCTTATAAAGGCCGGTTTTCTGATAACCGATCTGAATCTGTTTTTTGACGCCGGGCTGGCTTTTCGTCAGTGGGTATGGGGATTGAACTTCATTCCCGGATGGTAGAAAATTATTTCCTGACCAGGTTCCGGTTCGACAGTCATTGATACAATACCAAAGCCGGTACCACAAATAATTGAAACATGAATATCGTGAAAAATTCATCGGGGTGGTTGTTGCTGACGGTCATGTTACTGACCGGTACCACCCTTAACGCACAGATTGCTGGTGCGAAGACCAGCACAGTCAAGGTGTATGGTAACTGCGGGATGTGTGAAAAGACCATCGAAAAAGCTGCATGGGAAAAGGGTGTATCGCAGGCCGACTGGAATAAAGACACCAAAATGGCCGTGCTTACCTTTGATCCTGCCAAAACAAGCGAAGAGGCTCTTCTGAAGAAGATCGCTGCAGTCGGTTACGACAGTGACAATTTCAGGGCGTCAAACGAGGTTTACGATAACCTGCATGCCTGCTGTCATTATGATCGGCCGGCTCCGTTGAAGTCGTCACAGGGTCAGATGACCAAAAAGCGTACAGGCGTAAAAAAAGCGGAAGAGTGCAAGCCTGCCGGAGAGGGAGGCAAGTGACAGTATTGTCGGGGTTGCGGATCCGAACAAACCCGGATCCGCAACCACTTTGTATGAAATCAGGCTGGTTGCTGATCTCTTGACTTCAGTACCGGATGCCTTTCGAAGGGTTTATTCGGGTCGAACAGCAGTCGGTAGGTGATGAGCATGCGGCTGTGTTTATTTCCGAGGGCGCGTCCTATACGTACCATGCGCGGGTTGAAATCGCCCTGCCACTGCATTTCGTACTCGTCGTAGCGGTTGCTGGCTTTCATCACTTTTGATCCCTCCACGATCAGGTATCCTACCACACCAGTGCCCTGATGTTCGGGCACCACTCCGAAAACGAATCCGTTGAAGCGTTTAAAGTTGCTGAATCTGATTTTGGCTACAACGCGCAGCTTCTCCCACCAGCCGAACTTCCCTTTAAAATCCCTGATTGCTTCATTCAGATCTGGCAGGCTCACCCAGAAAGCCACGGGTTGGTTGTTATGGTATGCAAACCAGATCAGTTCTTCGTCAATGAGCGGTTTCATGGTGCTGAACATCCTTCTGACAGCCTCTTTTTCCAGCGAGCGGCCCTCGTTGTGTCCTTCCCAGGCCTTGTTAAAAATCGTGCAGAAATCGTCGGCGTACTTGTTCAGATTATTCTTCCTCACATGTTCGGCCCGATAGGCCGTGTCGTGAGCTATCATGTCGTGCTGTCGGTGAAAGACGGGGTTCGCATCATCTTTCAGGCGCATAGTGAAGCAGTATTGTCTGAAATAATCTTTAAAACCGTAAGATTCGAAAAAGTCTCTGTAGTAAGGCGGGTTATAGTTCATTTTATAGGGTACGGGTCTGAAGCCTTCGACCAGGAGGCCCCACCAGGCGTCCCTTTCACCGAAATTCACGGGCCCGTCCATAGCTTCCATTCCGCGTTCCTGCAGCCATGCTTTGGCGGTGTCGAATAGCAGGAATGCCGCATCTTTGTTTTCAATACACTCGAAAAAACCTGTGCCTCCTGTCGGTTGCGGGTTCGCGTAAGCCGTGTTATTATTTATAAAAGCGGCTATTCGGCCTATTGTCTGGTTATTGTCGTTGTAGAGTACCCAACGTGTACACTGCCCGTATTTGAAGGTCGGGTTTAAGGCAGGGTTGAAAACCTCCGATATGTCCTTGTTCAACGGACATATCCATGCGGCATCATTGGCATAGATATTGAATGGAACCCGGAGAAAATCGCGGGCGGCTGTGGTGTTGCCAACTTCACGTATAATCATAGTCAAAAGGTTACTATTGAAGTTAATTGTATTGATGCAAAGTTACGATTCGTGGTTCAGATTGTAAAGAGGCTTAAAACCTCGTTAACATGTTGAAAATCAGAATTTATATCACCGGTATAACATGATTTGAGTCAGTGTATTTATGTGTGACAGATGGTACCTTTGCAGGAAAAAATTTATCGCCATGAAAAAGTTGGAAAACAAAGTATCCGTTGTGACAGGTGCCGGTGCCGGTATGGGCCGGGCCATTGCACTGTTATTTGTAGCAGAGGGCAGTAAGGTTGTAGCTACAGACATCAACCAGAGCAGGCTTGATACCCTCAGAGAGGAGATAGAGGCTGCTGGTGGAGAAGTTACCACAGTTCTGGCGGATATGGCCAAAGCAGAAGATATTGACAACATGATCAGGACGGCTGTTGAAAAGTACGGAGCACTGGATGTTTTGGTAAACAATGCCGGGGTTATGGACAATTTTGCACCAGTGGGGGAAGTTGACGATGCGACCTGGGATCGGGTCATGAAAATCAATGTTGACGGTCCGTTCAGGGCCATGCGGGCTGCTGTGAATATTTTTCTTGCCAAAGGTGGCGGCGTTATAGTCAATATTATTTCTGTTGGGGGGCTTCATGCAGCTCGTGCGGGTGTGGCGTACACAACCAGCAAGCACGCCCTGGTGGGGCTAACTCAAAATACGGGTTATATGTACGCCAAGTCTGGTATCCGTTGTAACGGAATTGCTCCGGGTGCGGTAGATACCAGTATTGCCGAAACGATTGATTTTACGAAAATCACTCCTTTGGTAAACGACAGAATTATGTCTGGTATGGTACTGAACCCCCGAACCGGTGCGCCTTCCGAGATTGCAAAGGCTGCATTGTTCCTTGCCAGCGACGACTCCAGTTTCGTTAATGCCGAGGTACTTGTGGTTGACGGTGGCTGGAGTGCCTACTGATTATCCCAGTAACTGTTCGGTGTGCTGGTCGGTTTTTACGTCCTTGATAATACGTTCGATGAGTCCGTTTTCATTGATGACGAATGTGGTCCGGGTGACGCCCATGTAGGTACGCCCCATGAACTTTTTCTCGCCCCATACGCCATAGGCTTCGGAAACGGCGTGGTCTTCGTCTGCGATCAGTGAGAAGGGCAGGTTGTATTTGTCCCGGAATTTGACGTGTTTTTTTACAGAGTCGGGGCTCACACCGAGTACTTCATAGCCTTTTCCGATGAAGGAACTGTAGCCATCGCGGAGACTGCAAGCCTGAGCGGTGCATCCCGGGGTATCATCTTTAGGATAAAAGTACAGAACCAGTTTTTTCCCCTTGTAGTCGCTGAGGTTAACGGTTGATCCGTTTTCTATAGTTGCGGTGAAAGCAGGGGCGGCATCGCCTTCTTTGAGATGGGACATATTTTCAGTACTTAAGAGTGAGTGATACTGCAAAAAACGTCTTTCGGGGTGCTTTTGTTCAATCACAGCTACTTAATCTGGTATGGCTGTGGCTTTCTGATTTTGACGTCAGCGAGTGAGTACTATGTAGTCTTTGAGCAATGTCTTGAGAAACTCAACCCGGTTCATGGGTCGGCGCTCGATTCCGAGTATAGGCATCAGGTGTGTTACCAGATCCTCAATGGCGTATTCATGCGCTGTATTGGCGTATTTTTGATAGTTTATGATAGCCTGCTTGATGAACATCATATCACTTTCCGACAGTTTGCGTACTTGTGGATAAAATGGCTTGCTGTTTTCCAGTGTTGAAATATTGAGAATTTCTTCCAGGCTGTATCGCCAGCCTGGAAGACTTGTTTTCACCACGGTGGTATTGGCTGCCATATCGCCCAGTCGTTGCGCTCTGCGGGTTGTAAGAATCATAAAAAATGCCAGTGTGCCCGCGGATAGCAGAGAGTCAATCAGGTGGAGTGAGGAGCGCAGAATGGCATCGCTCCATCCGGGTTCTTTCCCGTCGAGCCTGATTACCCTTAATTTTAGTGCCTTTTTACCCGGGGTTTGGCCGTTGTTCATGACTTCGAACAGCAGATGGTACAGAAAAAAGAGCAGTATTACAACCATTAAAAAGAAAAGCGACCAGCTGTTGTCTGTTTCCATCAATGGGCGGGCGAGTTGCAGCAACAGTACAGCGCCAATGACAATAATTGCGGAGTCCAGAAAGAATGCCAGAATCCTGTCGCCGGCAGTAGCCAGCTGGTATTCTATGGTTACATTCTGAACCGTGGTGATGTCTGTCGTTCTGGCCATGTTATGTTGTTACACTGAAACGGCGTAATCGCGCAGGGCATCGTTGAGAGAAACCTTTTTATCGGTACTTTCTTTTCTTTCGCCGATGATGAGTGCGCATGATACCTGATAGGTGCCTGCCGGGAACTGTTTGGTATATGTGCCGGGGATAACTACCGATCTGGGGGGCACGAAACCTTTGAGCGTGACTGGTTCAGGTCCTGTTACGTCAATGATATGCGTACTTTGTGTGAGCACCACATTAGCGCCGAGCACGGCCTCCCGGCCAATCCTTACGCCTTCTACCACGATACAGCGGGAGCCTATAAAGATATTTACATAGGAAGGCATTAGGATAGCACCTTTTTCGATGAAGGCTCCGTATCTGGCCAGTGCCTGGGGAACCACCCTCACACCCTTTTCTGCGTAGCCGCTTTTGAGTGGTATTTTATCGTGGAATTCGAACGGGCCTACTTCTATGGTCTGCATTTCCTGAATAGGGAAATAAAGTACGATAGCCTTTTTGAGCCATTCGTGAGTAATCCAGTTGCCGTCGGGGGCCTGTTCGGCTACTCGGTATTCACCCGCGTCGAGCCGGGAAATAATTTCCCTGATGGCGGCCTGTGTTTCGGAGCTTTTGAGGAGTGTGCGGTCGTTCCAGGCCGCTTCTATGGTTGATTGCAGAGATGACATTGTTACAATTAATTTGGCAGATAAACCGGATGTACTGCGACTTGACGGTGATAGCAGTAAAATGATATTGCAAAGGTAACATTTAGGTAATCCTGTAAAGCGTGGCAGGGGTATTGATTTTTCCGTTGATCCCATATTGCCTGTGTTTCACTTCAATCCTCGTATCTTTGCGCCTCAATTCAAGATAAAAATGACAGAACAGGAGATTCTCCGGCGCGAATCGCTCGCCAAACTGAGGGAAATGGGGATTGAACCATATCCCGCCGAAATGTATGAAGTGACCGCTTATGCGGCTGACATTACACAAAACTACAAGGAAGAAGTTCTTGAAGACGGCACCAAAAACCGGCTGAACTTTCAGGAGGTATCGCTGGCAGGCCGGGTAATGGCCAGTCGCGAGGCCGGAAAGGCCATGTTTATGAACCTGCAGGATTCAACTGGCAGGATTCAGCTTTATCTGCGTCGCGACGATTTCATGACGGGTGACGAGGCTCCGATGTTCGATACTGTGGTGAAGAAACTGCTCGATCTGGGGGATTATGTGGGAGTGAAGGGATTTGCCTTCAAGACCAAGACGGGGGAGGTGAGTATTCATGTGCAGCAGCTTGCATATCTTTCAAAAGCACTCCGCCCTCTGCCGGTAGTGAAGAAGGATGCAGACGGAAATATATTCGACGCATTTACCGATCCTGAACAGCGCTACAGGATGAGATACGTTGATTTGACAGTGAATACACAGTTCAGGGAGATTTTCCTGAAGAGGTCAAAAATGATCAAAACCATGCGGAGTTACCTCGATGAACTTGGATTGCTGGAGGTAGAAACGCCTATTTTGCAGCCCATTCACGGCGGAGCTGCCGCTCGACCATTCAAGACGCACCACAATACGCTGGATATGGAGTTATATCTGCGTATTGCGAATGAGTTGTATCTCAAGCGGCTTATTGTAGCGGGCTTTGACGGGGTATACGAGTTCGGAAAGATGTTTCGGAACGAGGGGATGGATCGTACACACAACCCCGAGTTCACAGCGCTTGAATTTTATGTGGCATACAAGGATTACGTCTGGATGATGCACGTAACCGAGCAGATGCTCGAGCGCGTGGCGCGGGCGCTCAGTCCCGACGGAAGCAGCCGGGCGGTAGTGGGAGAAAATGAAATTGAGTTTGCCGGTCCGTACAGGCGTCTCACCATGTACGAGGCTATCCGGGAGTACACAGGTATTGACGTGGAATCGGCCGATGAGGCTGCTCTTCGCAGCTATTGTCGTCAGGAGCACATCGAGATAGATGCCACCATGGGCAAGGCAAAACTGATCGATGAAATATTTGGCGAGAAAGTGGAGGGTCACCTTATCCAGCCTACATTTCTGATTGACTATCCGGTGGAGATGTCGCCGCTGACAAAAAAACACCGCTCTTCACCCGGTTTGGTGGAGCGTTTCGAGTTATTCGTCAATGGCAAGGAGGTGGCGAATGCCTACACGGAGCTGAACGACCCCATTGATCAGCGCGAGCGTTTTGAGGATCAACTCAGGCTGGCTGCCCGTGGCGACGAGGAGGCCATGGCAATGGATGAAGATTTTCTGCGGGCGCTGGAATACGGCATGCCTCCAACAGCTGGCATTGGTTTCGGAATTGATCGCCTGACGATGTTATTCACCGGACAGGCATCCATACAGGAAGTGCTTTTCTTCCCGCAGATGAGGCCGGAGAAATAGGATTTGGTGACTTTGCCGGGTTTGGAGTTCGGAACTTGTTCTGTCTGGCTCCCAACCCGGCAAAGTTCCGGATTAATTAGAGCTTGTTCAGGATTCTCTCACCGAGTCAAAAACGGCTCATTTTTCGCCATTTTTCACCTTTTTTCAGTTACGTAGCTCCGGCTATGCACCTTCAAAAATGCAAAAACTGACAAAAAATCTGCCTGTTTTTGCCACCGGCAGAGAATCCTGAACAAGCTCTTATGCATACTCCCGGAGGGCATTTGCGAGATCTGCGATGAGATCATCGGCGTCTTCCACGCCGACGCTGAGCCTGATGAGCGAGTCGGTGAGGCCCACTTTAAGGCGTTCTTCGCGGGGGATGCTGGCGTGTGTCATGCTGGCCGGGTGTCCGATAAGGGATTCGACGCCGCCGAGCGATTCGGCCAGAGAGAACAGGTGTGTGCCGCTCAGAATCCGTACCGCATTTTCCATGGTATTATCCTTCAGATCGAATGAGACCATGGCGCCGAACATGCGCATCTGGCGTTTGGCTACTTCGTGGTTAGGGTGATCTTCAAAGCCGGGCCAATATACTTTTGACACTTTTGGGTGAGACACCAGGAAGTTGGCTACAGCTTCGGCGTTCTCGCATGCGCGCTGCACACGCAGGTGGAGAGTTTTTATACCGCGCAGCACCGTCTTTGACGATCAGGCATCCGTGAACCACATCAGAGTGGCCACCTATATATTTGGTAGCAGAGTGCAGCACGATATCCGCTCCCAGGTCGAGCGGGTTTTGCAGGTATGGTGAGGCAAAGGTATTGTCAACACACACCATGATGCCGTGTTTTTGGGCAATTCTGCAAACCGCAGCTATATCCACAATATTAAGCATCGGGTTGGTGGGCGTTTCCACCCATATCAGTTTGGTATCGGGGTCAATTTCACGTTCCAGGTTTTCCGGGTTATACATATCAATAAAACGGCTTTTCAGTCCCCACTGTCCCCATACCCGCACCATTTGCCGGTAGGAGCCGCCGTAGAGGTCATTAACGGCCAGAATTTCATCGCCTGAGGCAAACAGTTTTATGACTGCGTCCTGTGCTGCGAGGCCCGAGCCGAAACAGATGGCATCACATCCGTTTTCAAGTGCTGCGAGATTTTTTTCCAGCGCACTGCGCGTGGGATTCTGAGTGCGCGCATACTCGAACCCTTTGTGTTTACCGGGAGCTTCCTGTACATAGGTACTTGTCTGGAAGATAGGAGTCATGACTGCGCCGGTGGACGGGTCGGGCTCTACGCCGGCGTGAATTGCTTTGGTTGCGAATTTCATTGAAAAATGGTTTGTCATTGAAAAGGTATGTATTTCGGATCGGAGGCAGGTGCAAAGTTATGCCCTGTGCGGTGAGATTTGAGAAGTTTTAGCCAGTGAAAATTGCGGGTAGAGGCCCCGGTAACAGTTGCTGTTGCCGGGGCCTCTGCATTTGTGCCCCGCCGGATGAAAAAAAATCGCTTCCGGGTACTTCTCCGGGCGCTTCCGATGACCTGCCTGATGGCGTTTGGAGGCTGTAAAAGCGGTGAAAAATGCCTGTAAAATGGCCTTGAAAAATTTTATAAGTAACTCATAATGAGTATTTTATGAAAAAAAATGAATGAAACTGTGAAAAATTGGGCGGGTGATTAACCCTGTTTTCGTGTCCTGTTCTACCCCCCCTCGCGGGAAGACCTTTGCTGCTGTCAATTGTGAACGAAAACAAAAAATAATCACTGATGAAAAGCGCACTTACTCTCCCGACCACCACCAAGAATACCACTACCAACCTGTCAGAGAATATCACCGGCCTTGATTTGATCGGAGCGCGTATTACCGGGCTCGACTTGATCGGAGCGCGTATTACGGGTCTTGACCTGATTGGAGCGCGTATTACGGGTCTTGACCTGATCGGAGTGTAAGTGTTTTGTCATAAAAATTCCTGAGGCCTGGTTAAAGCGGCCTTTTCAGAAACGCTAATCATTAAAAAAAAACAACATGAGTAATCTTTCAACACCTGCATACCTGCCTGGAGCCTTTGGCAGAGCTGCCTTTTTGAAAGAGGCATTCGGCCCGGGTGTATCATCATCTGCACGCAAGTACCAGGCATCCTGCGAAGTTGTGTTTGGCGCTCCCAGTGCCAACTGCGTGGGTACGGGAGTTTGTAAGATTATCGCAAAGTCCGACACAGCAGCGATTGCCTCATTGAAAAAAGACTGCAAGCGTGTCAGTGCTCTTCTGATGCCGTACGAGAATGGTCACGGGGTATCACTGATCATTGCCAGAGAGATGATGTGCATTCATCTTCTGCGCACACAGTTCAGGAACAGCCAGTTATCTCTGTCGGAGAGCTGTGGATTACCTGGAGACATTGTTAATCAGCTGGATTTGAAAATCAGCAAGATACGTCCGGGGGCATACACCATAGACGAGGTAAACGGATTTTTCCGGATCAATTTCAGATGAATTGGATGGTAGCAGTCAGAACTGCGGCCTGATAATCATAAAAGTATTTTTCTCAAATTTTTCATCATTAAATCTTGTCATCATGAGTACAATGAAATCAAGAGTAGTTCCGAGGGGAAAGCTGCTCGCATTCATTTGCTTCCTGACATTATTGTTCTTCAGTAATAGTCAGGTGATGGGGCAGACGCTCCAACCCAAGCCCAACGAGGTAGCATACAACTGGAAAACTCCTGCGGATGTATCCTCATTATTAACAAATCAAATCAACATTTTGAATCAGCAGATGCCTGGTTTGGCGGAAGGCACATCTCTCTACGACAATACAGTCAGGAGGATAGCCTACTTCAAAGCCATCGTCTCCGAGATCAAAAATGGCAGTTCAGTTTCCAACTCACTGGAGTTGGCGCTGCCTGCAGCTGCTACGCTCGGTTTCATGAAGGAAGCTTCCTATACACCGAGAATAACGTTGAAAGCACTGCAGACCGAAACACGCATCATGTTGACTAATTGATTTAATCCCGGGGTACCAAGTTGAGCATACTTGGCTCATTTTTGAAGCATAAGCGTTGACGAACATTCTGTTCATCAGGGTAAATTCTTAAATCCTCACACATGAAAAAGAGCAATTTAAAGATATTCCTCATTGGTTTGGTGGCTTTAGCCAGCGGCATGCTGCAAGCGCAGACCAGTGTTAACATGGCCTTGAACGGAGCGACCGGTACATTTTCCATCGCACCTTCTACAACATGCGCCATCAACTTTTATGACAGCGGCGGTCCTTCAAACAACTATCAAAACGGTTCGGATGCCTATGTCACATTTCTTCCATCAAACAGTGCGACACACCGGATACAGGCACAGTTCCTGTCCATGGGTCTGGAGCCTGATCGCGACGCGTTCTACATCTACAACAGCAACACTTTGGGTGTCAACCAGGTTGTAGGTCCTCAGGGCGCAACTTCCTCGGGTTTTCCCGCGGGCAACTGGCAGAATATCAACCCTGGCACGGTAACGGCCAATACGGGTATAGCTGCTGTTGGTCCCAATGCGGCAGAGGCCCTTACGTTTCAATTCAGATCTGACGCGTCTGTAGCGGCTGCCGGCTGGCAAGCTGTTGTTCGTCAGATTCCTATCATAAGCTGCAGCATGACAGCTCCGATGCCACAAACGGCATTCACCGGTTTGGGCTCCTCATCCTGCACAGCCATGGTCACAACAGCGATTCCAACGTTTTCGCCGGGTGGCTGTCAGGTTGGCTATCAGTTGCAATACCGCATTAATGGCGGTTCTCCTGTTACTGTTGCCGACCCTGTGACTACCAATATCACACTTCCGGTTGGTATTAATATCGTAACGTGGGAGTTGACTGATCCATGCGGAGGCGGTGTGATTACATCTGCCAATCAGACTATTACAGTTACAGACAACTCTTTCCCGCAGATTACCTGCCCGGGTAACACCACTATTAATCTGGGTCCCGGTGAGTGCGAGCGCACTTTCGATTACAACATCTCCTGTGCCGACAACTGCGGATTTCTCTCCAATCGTCAGGTTATCACTCCTTTCGACTTCAACGACGGTCAGGCAGGCGTTATGTTCGATTTGGTGAATCTGGGTAGTACCCCAATCACTGTTACGCAGTTTGGTCCATCTCTGGATCCGGGTACATGGCCGATTGAGGTTTATGTCACAACTGCGGCTACTACCTGGCAGGGCAATCAAAATAATGCCAGCGCCTGGACGATTGCCGGTGCAATCAACGTTACTTCAACCACACCAAGTTCAGGTACTGCCATACCCGGTTTTGGCATTACGATTCCTGCGGGACAATCCAGGGGTATCTATATCACAAGTTCAACGGGAGTTCCTATCAATTATACGACGGGAACACGTTCGAACGATGATACCATTCTCAGAATTGCGTCTGCACCTGGTGTTGGAGTAGGTTATCCTTTTGGCGCTACATCGACGTCCCGCGCCTATAATGGTTATGTACGCTACTCTGCCAATCTGACACAGGCCCCCGTACAACTCAATGGTCTGCCTTCCGGCCAGGTTTATCCCATTGGTACAACTACAAACGTATTCCGTTGTACTGATGCTAGTGGCAACACATCTACCTGTTCTTTCACGGTTACCGTTCTGGAGTATCCAACTCCAACCTGGGCGCTGAACTGCAACGATCTGGTATCTGTTTCCATTGGCGATGACTGCCACCTTACACTCACTCCCGATGATATCCTGGAAGGAGGCCCTTACCGCTGTTTTGATAATTATGATATCAGGATTGACAAAATTGCACCTTTTGGCAATGGTCCGTGGGTTCTCCCTGAATTGACAGCCTCGGATATCGGTAAAACCTACACGGTACGTATCACAGAGCCACTTACCGGAAACTCTTGCTCCGGCAATGTAAAAGTACTCGATGGCCGTCCGCCAGAGCTTGTTTGCCCGGCTCCTGTGACAATTCCGTGCAATCTTTCAGAGTCACCCTCTGATACCCGTGCATCAACACTTCGCCTGAGCTACGCTGTTCCGCTTGCGAATCTGCCAGTTGTAGTTCGCGATAATGAATCAAGAACTTTTGACATTCCTGTGCTGAGTTCTCCGGGTGTCAGGGTCAGAGACCTTGATCTCAGAACTATTATCGGGGGGGATGCATTCAACAACAACCTGCGTATTGAGATCAAGAGCCCTGCAGGCACAACCATCAGAGTATTTGATCAGCAGGGCGGTTGTGGCCCGTCGGACCTGAATGTGCGCTTTGATGATGAAGGCTCAACTGTACTGTCTTGTGTAAACTTCACCACGGGTGCAAATGTCAAAATGCCGGGTGTGAATCTTGGAGCATTTGATAATGAACTCGCCTATGGTATATGGAAAGTAATTGTTTCCGATGTGAATGGCGGAGCAGATGTAATGAACGTCAAAGAAGTGGAACTCTTCATGAGCCTGAACGGAGTGTTCGGTGCCGGATTCCCCAACAACGTTCAGCCTAATCAGGCTACATCTACCGGCCTCAATACATACTCTGTTCCTGCCGGACTGATTGATGCCTGTACGAAGGTGACTCTTTCCTACTTCGATACAAGGGTCAACCAGAACTGCGGATCTCCTTATACAGCTATTATTACCCGTGTATGGACAGCCGTTGATGAAAGTGGCAACTCAAGCACTTGTGCCCAGACGATCAATCTGCTTCGTCCGACACACAGCGATGTTCAGTTTCCGCCTAACTACGACGATTTCGACCAGCCGCACATCATGTGCGAATTCGATGAGTATCCAAGTCCCGACTGGCTCGAGGGTGTAGGTCTGCAGGGCTGGCCGACAACATTCAGTCTGCCCGACAATTGCCAGATTAACTGGACTTATGAAGATCAGGTGGTTCCAATTTGTGATGGTTCTTATGATGTACTGAGAACCTGGACGGTTTCTGATCCGTGTAATGCCATGAAGTTATCAAAGCACCTTCAGATCATACACATCCGTGATGAAGATGGTCCGAAGTTCCTGGAATGTCCTTCCAACATCATTGAGTCAACAGATCCGTTCAAGTGCTGCGCCACTGTCAATCTGCCCGATGTACTGGTTGAGGACAATTGCTCCAGAGTTGATGGCATGACTGCACAGATTCACACACTGGATCCATACACAGGGGATACTATCAAGACATACTCCATCATCGGAGGTCTGACAACATTCCCCGGAAACAACCCGAGTGACCCGGACACACTTGCTACCTTTGGCAACACGCCATGCCTGCCGGTTGGTGATCATATCGTGGTATATTTCTCTCAGGACAACTGCGGCAATACAAGTACATGCAGCTTCAGACTGACTGTACGAGATTATGCACCGCCGCAGCCTTCCTGCGATGAGGAAACAGTGGTTGCAATTGGAATTGACAATCCCCTTGATTGCTATTATCCAAGTGCAAATGGTTGCGAATTCCCCGGTGTAACCTGGGTACAGGCAACTACATTCGATGACGGTTCATACGACGAGTGCAGCCCGATCAAGTTCACTATTCGCCGTCAGGCGCCATATAGCGACTGTATCGAAGGGCTCGACAAGTTCCCATGCACGTCCAATGGTGTAACCGGACAGAGTGAGTACGATCTGGCAATCGCAGAAAGTGACTCCATCAAGTTTTACTGCTGCGAGGTAGGAACAACTCAGGATGTGATTCTGCGTGTTTATCAACTGAACTTTGACGGAACTATCGCAACATATCTGGATGGAACGCCGATTTTTAACGAGTGTAACGTCAAAGTGACCGTTCAGGATCGTCTGAAACCGGTTTGTGTGCCTCCGCCGAACTATACAGTTACCTGCGAAAGCTTCGACCCGACGTTCTGGGCTTATGGAATTCCACAGGTTTATGACAACTGCTGCCTGGATGACGCTCGTATTTATCAGAACCAGAAGGGTCTGACACACTCGGTAAACTACAGCCAGTTCGACTCTGTCTGCAACAAGGGTACAATCGTTCGCACATTCCGCGTATCGGATTGCCACAACCAGACAAGCCAGTGCACCCAGCGTATCGTAGTGAATTACGAACAGGATTACTTTGTGAAGTTCCCCGACGACAAGATCATTACTGTTTGCGACGGAACCGGTTTGTATGGTGAGCCTACTTTCTTCGGTGAAGATTGTGAATTGATTGGTGTTTCTTACGAAGATCAGATCTTCACTGTTGTACCCGATGCCTGCTTCAAGATTGAACGAACCTGGAAGATTATCAACTGGTGTACCTACGATCCTCAGCAGACTTGCACAGTAGTTCCGAATCCGAATCCGAACTCAATCACCAACCACAGCACCAACCTGCCTGGTCCGATTGTGTCCGCTCCGGGAACGGTAGGTATCTGGGCACCCACAACCGTAGCGGTTACTCCGGGTGCATCAGCTACCAACTTCAGCCAGTTCTGGAGTCCGACGAACAACTGTTACACATACAAGCAGATCATCAAGGTGATTGACCTGAAGGCACCAATTATAGAGTGCCCTGCCAGCCCGGTTGAATACTGCGACATCACTTCCAACAATCCACAGTTGTGGAATGAGCAGTACTGGTACGAGCCATCTATCGGCACACATGACATGGCAGATGCACCAACTGATATCTCGGTAACAGCTACGGATCTTTGTTCCGGTGCCAACCTGAGTGTTCGCTACCTGCTGCTGCTCGATCTCGACAGCGATGGTACGATGGAGACAGTCATCAACAGTGTGAATCCACCAGCTGCCGGTACAGTGAATTACGACAACGTGGGCACATCGAACTACACGGGTGGCGTTGTGCGCAACTTTGACCAGCGTCCGGTTAATGCCAACCAGAAGTATCGCTTTGGTCTGAGAACTACCACATCCGGCAATACTCTGACGGCTTCTGTCCGCTGGAATACCCTGGCCGCCCAAAACACACATGTTGTTCCTGAACTGCCTTACGGCATGCACAAGATCAAGTGGTTCATCGGTGATGGCTGTGGCAATGAAGCTGTTTGCGAATATGCTATCATAGTGAAAGACTGTGAAGCGCCAACGGTTACCTGCAGAAACGGTTTGTCAGTAAACATCGCACCGGGTGGTACCATCCACATCTTTGCCAGCGATTTCCTGCTGGATGCGTATGATAACTACACACCGGATGACCAGCTTGAGTTCGCTATCCGCAAGTCTGGAATTGGAACCGGCTTCCCGCTCACTTCCGGTAACCAGCCGGTTGTCAGTCTCTCGTTCGACTGCAGTGAATTGGGTACGCAGCCAATCGAACTGTGGGGTAAAGACAAAGCAGGTCGCGCCGATTACTGTGAAACATACCTGATTGTTCAGGATAATGTTGCCAACTGTGATAACGATATGATATCTGTTTCAGGTGCACTGAAAACAGAAGGTGGAAACGGTCTTGAAGAGAGTGATGTGGAAATTTCCGGTCACAATCCCGCAGGCCCGGCATTCAACTACTTCGACATGACGGATCACAACGGTACTTACGACTTTACCGATGCTGTGCCGGTCTTCTCGAACTACGAGGTGACACCCACCAAGGATGACAACCCGCTGAATGGTATCACTACGTTCGACCTGGTACTGATCAGCAAGCATATCCTCGGTATCGAGCCTCTCGGCTCTCCGTACAAGATGATCGCAGCAGACGCCAACAGGTCCAACTCAATCACTACCATGGATATCGTTGAGTTGCGCAAACTGATCCTCGGAGTTTACACTGAACTGCCCAACAATAACAGCTGGAGGTTCGTTGACAAGTCTTATGTATTCCCCAATTCTGACAATCCTTTCACGGCAGCAATTCCTGAAAGCAAGTCGGTGGCAAGTATACAGGGATCTTCTGCAGGTGACGACTTCGTAGCAATCAAGGTAGGTGATATCAACGGAAGTGCAGTAGCCAACTCCATGATGTTTGCCGACGACCGTACAGCAGGCACACTGATCTTTGATGTAAATGATCGCGAAGTGAAAGCTGGTGAGGTGTTCGATGTAACTTTCAAAGCTACAGAGCACGTTACCGGATACCAGTTCACACTCGGATACGGTGATATGGAACTCGTGGATATCGTAACTCCGGACAATATGAGCGACGACAACTTCGCTGTGTTCCCGGACAATCACACACTGACCACTTCCTGGAACGGCAACGGACAATCAGAGTTCACACTCAAGCTCCGCGCCAACCGTACCGGTCAGATCAGCAAAATGCTGAACCTGTCGAGCAGCGTGACCAAAGCTGAAGCATATCGCCTTGGAAACGACAACGTAACTGCCGAGCAGCTGGGTATCGCCCTGCGCTTCAATGGCAAGGAAGGTTCCGTACTCACTGGCGTAGGCTTCGAACTATACCAGAATCAACCTAACCCGTTTGTGAACCGTACCACCATCGGATTCCACCTGCCGGAAGATGCTTCTGCACGCCTCACAGTTTACGATGAAACCGGTCGCCTGGTTTATTCTCAGAGAGGTGAGTACACGAAGGGTTACAACTACTTCGTACTCGATCGCGCCATGCTGAATTCTACAGGAACGCTTTTCTACACTGTAGAAACCGACAACGACGCGGCTACCCGCAAAATGATTCAATCGAAGTAACAATTGACAACGACACTGCCGGCTGCTCAGAACTGTAACAGTCAGAAAACTGACAGCCGGCAGACTTCGAACCACAGTCGCAGAGAAAAGCGTTTGGTCGCTTCATCTAATCCCCGCTTTTCTCTGCGAATACTGTGGTTTTAAAAAACTCCCGGCCACCGAATAAAACACTCCGGATACCCGGATGAAAACAACTCCACAATCAAATGCCTCCCCCGAAAAACAGCAAAATAACCTCCAAAATAAAGAAATAGTTGCTCTTTTCAATCACATGGGCTGCGAGCGCCCCTAAAAGTTGGGGCGCTCGTTCAACCCTGCCCGAAAGAGTATAAGAAATCCCCCCTGAGTTGATTTTAATCAATTAATCCTGTCTGGCGTGGCGTTGAACTATAGGACGCGAAGCATAAGACATCACACCCGGTCCGAAAGTGGCACGCCAATTTTTCGGTTAATCTCCTGAAAGGGTTGGTCAGACGAGAGAAATCTGTCTGGCCAACTTCCTTTTTATACCTGCATTGTTTTAGTCATGCTAATCACTACTTTTGCCCTGTTCTTAAGAGCTTGTTCAGGATTCTCTCACCGAGTCAAAAACGTCTCGTTTTTCGCCATTTTTCACCTTTTTTCAGTTGCGTAGCTCCGGCTATGCGCCTTCAAAAATGCAAAAACTGACAAAAAATCAGCCTGTTTTTGCCACCGACAGAGAATCCTGAACAAGCTCTAATTCTTCATTTTAAACATTATTCAAATGGCACTGAAAGAAAAGTATGCGAGTGCACTCGCGGTATGTGGAAAACTCGGTATGCGTGACAGCCGAATCGAAGAAGGGGCCGACGGGATTCTCAGAATCTGGGGTTATGTATCCTTCGGCTACGACAAAGATCAGATATGGGACGCTATCAAGGCAGCAGGTGGCGCATCTCCGGCTGACATAGCGGCCGATGTTCAGGTGGACAACCCGACAATCTACGCAAAACACATGGTGGAAAAAGGTGAAAGCCTGAGCAAAATCGCCAAGCATTACTACGACGATATGATGAAGTACAAACAGATCTTCGATGCCAACAGAGATCAGCTTGACGATCCCGATGAAATCAAGGTGGGGCAGGTGCTGGTTATTCCAAATCCGTAATGGCCTGTGTCTGGTTTGTGATTTTTTTGATATGGGCACCTCTTTACAGGGGTGCCCATATCATTTCAGGCTAGCACTTGTACATACTTTACTACCTTTGACCCGCCAACAGGCACTTTCACATTGAAACATATATAATGGCAGAATTTGACCAACTCAAGGAACAGGCTGCACAAGTGCGTCGCGACATAGTGCGGCTTGTTTACAATTGCCAGAGCGGCCACCCCGGCGGCTCTCTGGGCTGCGTGGAATACTTCGTGGCCCTCTATGGCAAGATAATGAAACACAAGGCCAAACCATTTAAAATGGACGGTAAAGGCCAGGATTTGTTCTTTCTTTCGAACGGGCATATCTCCCCGGTATGGTACTCTGTGCTGGCACGAAATGGTTACTTCGATGTTCAGGAGCTGAATACATTCCGCAAGCTTAACTCCCGGCTGCAGGGCCATCCCGCTACCCACGAAGGCCTGCCCGGTATCCGGATTGCCAGCGGATCGCTCGGTCAGGGTATGTCGGCTGCCATAGGTGCCGCCCTCGGCAAACGTCTCGACGGCGATAAAAGACGGGTGTTCTGCCTCTGCGGCGACGGAGAACTCCAGGAAGGACAATGCTGGGAGGCCATGATGTTCGCCGCTCACCATAAAGTGGATAACCTGATTGTTACTGTTGACTGGAATGGCCAGCAGATTGACGGCTCCAACGACGATGTTATATCGCTCGGTAACCTCCCAGCCAAATGGAAAGCATTCGGATGGGATGTACTTGTTCTGGAACAGGGCAATAACCTGGAAGCTGTGGCAGCCATGCTCCAGCGCGCCAGACGTCGTACCGGAAAAGGCAAGCCAGTTGTAATTCTGATGAAAACGGAAATGGGACATGGCGTGGATTTCATGGCAGGCACTCACAAATGGCACGGAAAAGCCCCCAATCAGGAGCAGTACGAAAGTGCCATGAACCAGCTGCCCGTCACGTCTCTGGGCGATTTCTGATCCGAAAACTATCACTCTCTGACGCAGGGTAACAATCGTCCCTGCAACTAATATCAGAAAAATGAATATCAACGATATCACTTCCTCCGGATCTCGCGCAACACGCGAAGGATTCGGTCAGGGCCTCCTCGAAGCCGGTGGTCAGAACCCCAAAGTAGTTGGCCTGACTGCTGATTTGCTGGAATCGCTTCAGATGCAGCACTTTAAAAAAGAGTTCCCCGAACGCTTTTTTCAGGTGGGTATCGCCGAAGCCAACATGATTGGTATTGCTGCCGGACTGGCAACCGCCGGGAAAATCCCGTTCACCGGCACTTTCGCCAATTTCTCTACCGGCAGGGTGTACGACCAGATTCGCCAGAGTGTGGCCTATTCCCATAAAAATGTCAAAATATGCGCCTCGCACGCGGGTCTGACCCTCGGAGAGGATGGTGCCACACACCAGATTCTCGAAGATATCGGTATGATGCGCATGCTGCCAGGCATGGTAGTGATCAATCCGTGCGATTACAACCAGACTAAAGCTGCCACACTGGCTATTGCTGAATACTACGGACCAGTTTACCTGCGATTCGGACGACCAGCCTGGCCAATATTCACGCCCGAAAATCAGAAGTTTAAAATCGGGAAGGCACTGCAGCTCTCGACTGGCAAGGATGTCACAATTTTCGCTACAGGACACCTCGTCTGGACTTCCGTTGAGGCTGCCAAACAACTCGCGACACAGGGTGTATCCTGCGAAGTAATCAATATCCATACCATCAAACCGCTCGACAATGAAGCTATACTTGACTCCGTAAGCAAAACCCGTGCGGTAGTCGTGGCTGAGGAACATCAGCGGAACGGTGGTCTCGGCGAGTCTATCGCTAATCTGCTGGCTCACAAACTGCCTGTACCGGTCGAGTTTGTAGCTGTGAATGACTCGTTCGGGGAAAGTGGCAAGCCACTCGAACTGCTCGAAAAGTATGGCCTTTCGTCAAATGATGTGGCCAACGCAGCCCGCAGGGTACTGGAAAGAAAGAAAGTCTGAATGATCAAACGGAGCCTGAAATTGATCTTCCGGCTCCGTTTGTTTGCCTGAATTCCAGCGGATTCTGCCCGGTATGCTTTTTGAATGTCTTGCTGAAATGTGAAAGATTACCAAATCCGCTGGAGTAACAGGCATCCGTAACCGAGGCACCTTGCAGGAGAGCCTGCTGTGCCCGTACGACTCGGTATCTGTTTACATATTCCGTGAAGGTAACTCCGTTTGTTTTCTTAAACCAGCGGCAAAATGCGGCCTCCGACAGGTTGACGCTGCCCAGTACCTCTGACATGGCAAATGGCTCATGGAAGTGCATTGACATGAACTCTTCAATACGTTTCATACGTGCCTGCCCGCGAAATTCCTGCTCACCAGTAATCTGCACCTGGTTCAAAAACCTTGCTTCCGTGCTTTCAGCCAGCAGTTGCAGCGTATCCAGCAATTGTATCAGTTGCCTGAAGGGAGGCATTTCCGGTATCATTTTCAGCATTTCCCCCGCTTTTTTCAGCGTCTCACCGTGAAATGAGGCAGCGCCTGCGGCTTGATCCAGCAATTGTCTGATAGCGCTCATCTCGGGTCTCGTCATAAAGTCGGCACCCAGAAAATCCACCCTGAACTGCACAACTACCTTGGTATGTTCTCGCCGTGCACCATAATCGAAATTCAGGTGCGGTACGAAGGGACCTATGAGCGCAAGATCACTGCCCTCATATCTTTCGAGATGCTCACCGATATGGCGATTGCCATCAGTGCCTTCGATATAGACTATCTCATATTCCGGATGATAATGCCAGAGGAATACATCCTCCAGGTGTGGGGTGAGCAGCAGCCTGAACGAGCGGCTCGGATCGGGCGAGATGAATTCCCTGCGAAGACGTGCCATCGGACATTAACCCAGGGAATCCGCAATTTTCCTGTCATTCGACAACCTCGGTACTTTGTTCTGTCCTCCAAGTTTGCCCTGCGATTTCATATACTCGCGGAAGGCATTTCTCGGGAGCGTGGTCATTTTCAGCGGGCGGAGAATATTTCCGGTAATCAGATCGTCATAATAGATGTTTTGCGCCCGCATACGCGCATCTACGTCGAGTGCGAATGCCTGCATGTCTGCGGGAGGCGTATCAAATTCGACCAGCCACTCGTGATAGGGCAGACCACCCTCTGGCGGATTTACCTGTGGTGCCACAGTGAATTCCACGATACGCACACCAAGTGCATTGGCTACCGGCATAATGCTGTCTTCCACTTCCTTGCCGATTACGTGTTCGCCAAAGGCAGAGATGAAATGTTTGACACGGCCACTCACAATGATGCGGTACGGATTTTTGCTCACGAACTGAACAGTATCGCCTATGTTATAGCCCCAAAGCCCGGCATTGGTATTCAGGATAATGGCATAATTGACACCAACTTCAACGTCCTTCAGCCATATCCGCGTCGGATTATCACTGAAAATTTCATCAGCCGGGATGAACTCGAAGAACATGCCGGCGTCTGCATTTAGCAACAATTCGGCTTTTCCGTCCCGGTTGAATACATCCTGAAAGGCGATGAAACCCTCGGAAGCGGGATATGTTTCAACAGTATCTATTCTTTTACCCACCAGTTCCTCGAGTTTGGCCCGGTAAGGTTCAAAGTTGACGCCTCCATAGACGAATACAGACAGATTCGGAAAAACTTCCATAATGGTCTTCTTTCCGGTTCGTTCCAGCAGGCGTTCGTAATACATCTGTACCCAGGGTGGGATACCCGAAATCAGGCGCATATCGGCGTTCGCAGTTTCGTCAACAATCCGGTCGAGTTTTTCTTCCCAATCTTCGATGCAGTTGGTTCTCCACGACGGAAGCTGGTTGGTTCTGAGCCAGGCGGGCACCAGGTGATTGGAGATTCCGCTCAGCCTGCCGGTCGGTATTCCGCTCACTTCATCGAGTTCGGGACTGCCGGACAGGAAGATCATTTTCCCGTCGAGCCATTTCCCGTTGCCTGTGCGTGCGAAGTAATTGAAAGCGGCATTCCGGGCGGTTCCAAAGTGAGGGGGGGTGCTCTCCACGCTCATCGGAATATACTTCACTCCCGAGGTAGTACCGCTAGTTTTGGCGAAATAGGCGGGTTTTCCGGGCCAGAGTACATCCTTTTCTCCGTTTTTGATACGTTCCACGTAGTGTTTCAGTTCCTCATAGTCGCGTACGGGAACCGATTTTTTGAAATCTTCGTAGGATTTAATCGCTGAAAAAGCGTGGTCGCGCCCGAATGCCGTGCCGGAGGCACTTTTTACCAGCTGATACATGGTTTCTTCCTGATGCGCCACAGCATCGGCAGACCAGCGGTCAATACTTCGGGCAATGTAGTTGGCGAAGGGGCGGATGATAGCGGAGCGAAAACCCATTTCTTTTTTTATTTAGCACTGAACAAAGGTACGGTCAGTTGTCTGAAGGCAACAGCTCGATGGCAGTTATTTCAACTTGCCGCATATCGGTCGTTCTGATTTTCAGATTCGTCTCCCTGACTGTCTCGATATAATCGGGTATTCCGGGATAATAGTAGTATTCAAACACATTGTGATCGCTGATATCGAAAACAGCATTGTTCAGCTCTTCCTCAAAGGAGGCCAGGTCAAGACCACTCCTTCTCAAGAATTCCAGGACGAGTAGTTTGGTATCTTCATGATTCAGTTTCATATCCTGAATCATGATACAGAACTCATTTTCGGGGTCGTATGAACTCTGGTCAATATAGAGGCTTGCATCGCCCCGGATAGGATCTCCACCCAGCATGTTGGTAAGTTTTTCCTCCCAGTATAGTGTGTCGCGCAGTGCGTACTGGCTTCCCAGTGGTGAATGAAAATACTGGAGTTCCTTGAAGAGCAGTTCCTCAATACCATGCCTTGAAGAGTAGATATCCCCGAATGGTTTCATTATTCTGGCAATTTCTCCCTTTTTATCGGGTTTGTCAGCCGATAAAAAATCAACGACGTCATTGATGAGTTCCGTCATCATGACTGAAATTTCCTCCCAGTTATCTACTCCCCGAAATTCTCCCAGTTCATTGGTGGTGTAAACGGCACGAGTAAATTCATATTTGGAAAAACTGTCGAGCAGGGCAGGAGGAATATTGTAATCCTGTTCCAGATTGGTTCGGTATGTCCACGCCAGCTTGTAACTGCTTTCTGTTGAGTCTAGTACTTCAAATCGGGCAATATACCCGATGGTGTCATTTTTCGTCAGCGAGCCGTTATCCCACTTTTTCTTGATCTTTCTTACGGCAAACTCGTACGAATCGCCTTTTGACCAGTATGCAACGAACGGGATATATATCGTGTCTGTCTGGGATATTCCCTGGCAGGATAGTGTCAGAAAAAGGAGTGCGAGTGCTAATTGTCTGTTCTTCATAGGATTATTTTGCCGCCATGAAGCCCTCTTCAATAGCTCTTTTGGCATCCAGTTCTCCAGCTTCCCGGGCGCCACCAATCAGTGTTACCTGCATACCTGCGCGCGTGAGCGGGGCATACAAGTCCTGAACTGGCAGCTGTCCGGCGCAAATTACAATATGGTCTGCCGGTATGAGCACGGCTTCTCCCTTGATGGTGGCGTGCAGGCCTTCATCCGTTATTTTATCATACCGGACATCAGTTGTCATTTTCACGCCCCGGTTTTTGAGTGTAATACGGTGAGCCCAGCCGGTGGTTTTACCCAGTTTGTCGCCCATCTTGCCCTTTGAACGCTGGAGGAGCCACACTTGCCGGGGCGATTCATCCCGGCGCGGTGTGGTTATGCCGCCCCTGTTTCTGTAGGAGGGATCAATACCCCATTCTGCCATATAGTGTTCCAGCGCACTCTCATCTCCGGATTCTGGCCGGGTGAGAAACATGGCCACATCGAATCCTATTCCGCCGGCACCAATGATGGCGACCGTTTTTCCGGGAGTAACCTTTCCTGTGAGCACATCTGTGTAAGAAACCACTTTCGGATGATCAATACCTTCTATAGCCGGGTTTCTGGGAGTCACACCGGTGGCTACGATGATGCTGGAGAAATTGCCCTGCAGCAGTATTTCGGTACTGGCTGTGGTATTCAGGTGAACATGCACGCGGTATTTCGCCAGCATATTGCTGTAATACCGGATAGTTTCATTGAATTCTTCCTTGCCCGGAATCCTTTTAGCCAGATTGAACTGTCCACCTATTTCACCGGAGGCTTCAAACAGGTGAACTTCATGGCCCTGCGCACCGAGTTCGGTGGCGGCAGAGAGCCCGGCTGGACCAGCTCCGACCACAGCCACCCTGAGCGGGGTGGGGGAGGGAGTACTGGCCGGAAACGACAGTTCGCTGCATGCTCTCGGGTTAACGAGGCAACTGGCTGTTTTGCCGCTGAAAATATGATCCAGACAGGCCTGGTTGCAGGCAATACATGTATTGATTTCGTCGGCTTTGCCTGCCAGTGCTTTTGACATGAAACCGGGGTCGGCGAGGAAAGGCCGTGCCATGGAAACCATGTCGGCATACCCGTCGCGGAGCAATTCCTCGGCTTTTTCGGGGGTATTAATCCTGTTGGTAGTGATAAGCGGAATATTCAGTTTGCCTTTCAGCTGGCGGGTAACCCACGCGTATGCGCCCCTTGGCACCATGGTCGCGATGGTCGGGATACGCGCTTCATGCCACCCGATTCCGGTATTGATCATAGTGGCACCTGCGGCTTCTATGGCCAGGGCAAGCTGTTCTACCTCGTCAAATGTGGAGCCTTCTTCCACGAGGTCGATCATACTGACGCGAAAGATGACAATGAAATCATTGCCGGTCTTTTCGCGCACTTTCTGCATGATTTCGAGCGGGAAGCGGATGCGGTTGTGGAAAGAGCCTCCCCATTCGTCGGTGCGCCGGTTGGACCTTGGTGCAATGAACTGGTTAATCAGGTACCCTTCACTGCCCATGATTTCAACACCATCGTAGCCGGCCTCGCGCGCGAGTGCGGCTGTGTTTGCGAAGTCTTCGATGGTGGATCGAATCAGGCGCTCGCTCATTTCCCAGGGCTTGAAGGGAGATATCTGACTTCTGACCGCAGAGGGAGCTACCAGAAAGGGGTGCATGGAATATCGACCTGCGTGGAGTATCTGCAGGCAGATTTTACCATCTTCGGCGTGAACAGCCGAGGTAACATTCCGGTGGCGCGATACTTCCGTGTGGCCGGATAGTTTGGCGCCGAACGGAGCGAGCCATCCTTGCCGGTTGGGCGAGACGCCACCTGTGACCATTAGTCCGGCTCCACGACGTGCCCTTTC
>JAJTFM010000219.1 GCA_021298575.1 Saprospiraceae bacterium
TCATCGCCCCGACCTGCTGTCGGCCTCCGAGAAAAATCAGCTCGGAATGTCCGACTACCCGAAACCTGTCGTGAAAATCGAAAAGTGGTCCAATTGATTTTATTTCAGACCAGCCTGAGTACCTTTGCGCCCTGAAAAATTGCATATATGAGTCTGAGCAACACACGGATCATTAAATCCGCCCTGGTTTCTGTTTTCTCCAAAGAAGGTCTGGACCCCATCATTCACAAGTTACACGCTCTGGGCGTAAAGTTATACAGTACAGGCGGCACTCAGTCCTATATCCAGTCGCTCGATATCCCGGTTTCTCCCGTCGAAGAACTGACTGGCTACCCGAGTATCCTCGACGGTCGTGTGAAAACGCTGCACCCGGCCGTATTCGGAGGCATTCTCGCGCGCCGCGAGCCCGCGCACCTGAGCCAGCTTACTCAGTATCATATTCCGGAAATTGACTGTGTTATTGTTGACCTGTATCCTTTCGAAGACACTGTAGCCAACACCGACAATGAATCGGACATCATTGAAAAAATTGATATCGGCGGTGTGTCCTTGATCAGGGCTGCAGCCAAAAACTGGCGCGATGTTGCAATTGTAGGCTCAAGGGCAGAATACAGCCACTTCCTGGAACTGCTCAATACGCAGAATGGCGAACTCTCCGCAGATAACCGCCGCGAGCTGGCCCGAAAGGCCTTTGCCGTAACATCACACTACGATACTGCCATTTTCAACTGGTTTAACAAAGACAGCGGAGAATATGCCTTCAAACAATCCATATCTGAATCGGAATCGCTGAGATATGGAGAAAATCCACACCAAAGCGCTGTTTTTTATGGCGACCTGACGGCTGTATTCGATAAACTGAATGGAAAGGCTGTATCCTACAATAATCTGGTGGATATTGACGCAGCTGTCCAGCTGATGCGCGAATTCAAAGACGGCGATCCGTGTTTCGCGATACTCAAGCACACCAACGCGTGCGGACTCGCGCGCAGGGTTACCGCCGTTGAAGCGTGGAATGCCGCACTGGCCTGCGATACTACCTCCGCGTTTGGTGGTATTTTCATCACAAATACCACGGTTGATCTGGCTACTGCCAAAGAAATCAATAAACTGTTCTATGAGGTACTGATTGCACCCTCATTCGATGAGGACGCGCTGGAACTGCTCCGCAAGAAGGATCAGCGTATATTGCTGAAAATCAAATCATTCGACGTGGCAAGCCGCTCTTTCCGCACCCTGCTCAACGGTGTGGTGGAACAGGATTCGGATCTGCGCGCCGAAACGCTGAATGACCTGAAGGCAGTAACAAACCGCCAGCCATCCGGCGATGAAACGGATGCACTCCTGTTCGCCTCCCGCTGCTGCAAACACCTCAAATCGAATGCCATCGCACTGGTAAAAGATAATCAACTGATCGGAATGGGCTGTGGCCAGCCGAACCGGGTGGATGCCCTCAGGCAGGCAATCGCAAAAGCCACATTGTTTGGCTTCGATGTGCGCGGCGCCGTGATGGCCAGCGATGCATTCTTCCCTTTCCCTGATTGTGTGGAAATTGCCTACGAAGCCGGCATTACTGCTGTCATTCAGCCGGGCGGATCACTCAAGGACCAGGATTCTATTGACGCAGCCAACGAACGCGGCATGGCAATGGTTACTACAGGAGTAAGGCACTTCAGGCACTAATATCACTGCATCTTGTCGCCCCGCAATGTCCTGAACCGGTTTCGGGCCTCCACGGCATAAACGCTGCCGGAGTAGTCCATAAACACCTTTTCATACAGCACCTGCGCTTTTGCGGGGTCACTCAGCCTTGTTTCGTATAACTGAGCGAGGGCGAACAGAGCATTGTCAGCGCGTATTTCCTCCGGGTATAGCTGTACAATTTTGTCGTACAAATCAGCCGCCTTCTCCCACTGGCGCTGTTTCTCATATATCTGCGCCTCCAGATACAGTATGTCGTCTTTCAGCGAGTGTTCCGGGAATTCATTTCGCAGGGTATCCAGCTTTCTGAAGGCGGCGTCGAACTGATTCTGATAAACAAGCAGTTCGGCCCCCGAGTACAGCGATATTGCGGCAGCAGAAGTATCGAGATTGAGATTGTCCATGATAAACACTGAAAGGTCAATGGCATCGTTGGAAATCAGTTTGGATGTAGAAGATTTCAGGATGTCGAACTGAGCCTGCGACCACTGGAAATCGCCGTTGAAATAGGCCAGACGGGCATTTTTGAAACGCGCCTCCTGCCCCAGTGTTTCCTCCTTGAAATCCTTGTCTACCTGACTGTACAACAGGGTGGCCTCCCAGATATCGCCGCTGATGAGGTAGTAATCACCCAGGTCGAGTTTGGTACGGGCGAGTTTTTCCCGATTCATACCCGGCGTTTTTTTCAGTTCTTCGAGTAGAAATACAGCCTTCTGGATATTATTCATGTAGTATGCTTCCAGTTCGGCAAGCTGCAGAATAATCTGGGCTGTTTGTGAAGTCTTGCCATACTGGTTCAGAAAAGACTCATAATCAGACTCCAGAATATTCAGGTCTTCTCTGGTGTACTGGTATCCTTCAGTCACCTTGCGGCGGCGGCATTCCATGCTGGCACGCTTGGCATCGAAAAAGAAAGGACTGAGCGAACCCTTGTCGGTAATAACGTACTCGTATCCGGATATGGCTGCGTCAAACTCACCCGCTTCCGCCGCATCATCGGCGATGGCCATTACACGCTGGCCGTTTTCGCCAAGGCGCTTGTCGAGTGCCTTGTACTGACGGAGCGCACTTTTGAAGTCTTTTCTCTGTATAAACGACCATGCCAGCAGTTCCACATAATCCGGATTTTCGTCCGTCTGAATACGGGTATAGAGTTGTGTCTGCAACTCATCAAAATCGGCCGGAGAAAGCGACTGCGCAATACGGGTCTGAACTATAGTCAGTTTTCCCGGATCGGAGCCGAGCGCATTAAGGTAAGACTCAATCATTTTGGCAGTTTCGCCCCTTCTGCGATACAACTCGCCTATGTTGAAGGCAAAACGCTGTACATCTTTGGTGAGTTTTGCTCCCTTTTCGTATGTCTCAAGGGCCAGGTCAAATTTGGACATACTGGTGAACTGCCTTGCCAGACGCTCCACCGAGGCATAGTCGGCCGACATTTTTTCTATGGCCTTTTTGTACTGAAGCTCCGCCTCAGGCAGCTTTGACTGTTTCTCATACAGGTTGCCGTATGCAACATAGAGCAGCGGATTCTCGGGGGTTTCCTTCAGCTGCTTTTTTATGACTTTTTCACACTCGTCATAGCGTTCCAGCGGAATCAGACTCTCCACGTATCTGTTGAAGAAGTACTCACTTCTGCGGTCGCGCTCCCATAACTGTCCGTACAGTGAGGCAGCTTTTTCAAACTCACCGTCAATGAAGTACTGGTTGGCAAGATTGGGGTCCTGTGCACAGACTGTACCTGTTGAAAGGAAGCTCAGCAGCAGCAGAAGCGGGAAAAACAGAGAGAAACGCGCTAAAATGTTCATGTTACTTTGTGGTATCTGAGTGCAAAGGTATGAAATAACGCAGCAAGGGGCAGTATCGTTCGCAGAAGGCGCGTATTTTTGCGTTTCATTACACATTTCAACCAGACATGAACATCAAACTGACTACCATATCAATCATTACTGCCTTGTCGTTGCTTTCCAGCCCGGAAGTTGATGCACAAATCAAGGTACTTAAGCCCTATAACCCTGCTCCGACAGAAAGTTCGAAGGAAAAAAACACGGAGGAAGAAGTAAATGTAGAGGCTCGGAGGGCAGCTGCACTTTCGAAGGTGCAATCAAAGAGCAACAGCCAGGTGCCTGCCTCGCAGTTTGCTGTTTATTGCAAGGATACGCCTGTTGACAAGGCTCCTCCTGTAGAAGGCCTGATGCTTGTATGGCATGAAGGCACCTTCTGCCCCGAAGGTGAAGAAGGTGCCTGCTATATCGTCAAAGGATTTGAGTCAACTGAAAAAGCCAAGGCCGCAGCGGTTCAGTTCAGGGAAAATGGCATTGACTGCTGGTACAACCCCTCGCTCACGGGCGCGCAGGTGGAAGTGATTGGTGTCAGGTAAGGTTAGAGCTTGCTCAGGATTCTCTCGCCGAGTCAAAAACGGCTCAGTGCCCGTAGGTAGCATAACCCGGCTGTATGGGCGACACTATTACAAAAACATCGCCTTCACCTGAAAACAGGGCGCTGTCTTCCCCGTAAACCACCCCAAAGTCGCTGACCTTGAGCGGCTGTCCACCCACAGCAGCAGCACCGCTGATCAGATAAAGCGAAGCCATACTGCCCGCCTGCAGCGGAAGTGTGTATTCACCATTCAGACTGATGCGATATACCTGTACCCCGGGGGTATCCATCCTCATCGGACTGCCTTCACCGGCCAGGATGGTAACGCGGGTATCCTCGAGGTTTTGGACAGGGAAATCCGCTGCGCGATAGTCGTCGTAGCTCGCGGGTTGTGAAAGTGTCTTACGCAGATTTGGATCGAACCAGATTTGAAACATCTCTCCGTCCTTGCCCATCCATTCCGAGTGGCTGATGCCGTTACCTGCGCGGATAATCTGTACATCACCCGCAGAAAGTGGCCTCCAGTCGTTTAGTCTGGTATCGAAATGCCTGATTTCTCCCTTCAGAACGAAGGAGCATATTTCGAATCCCTGGTGCGGGTGCAGGCCGATAGTACTGTCGGTAACGGCGCGGGCATGTGCCCAGTAAAACAGATTGGAGTAAGGGCGTACACTGGAGTGATCCTGCGGAAAGCCGATGGGTTTGTTTTCGACGATTTCGCCGCCATTGAAGGCTCCATAGGCCTGCTGCTCTTTCGGAATAATTCTGACTGCCACGGTGTTGTGTTTGAGTGGGAAAATATCAGGTGGCGACCGTTTCAGTTACCCGGAGGTACTCAGTGATGCCGCCTTTCAGGTTATACAGGTTGTTGAATCCGAATTTTTCTTCCAGTTCGCGTATCGCACGTGCGCTGCGCGCGCCCGACTTGCAGTGTATCACCACTTTCATGTCCCGGTCAATACGATCCTGATTGTCTGAAACAGTTGAGAGCGGAATCAGCAGTGCTCCGATGTTGGCAGATTCATATTCGGCTTGTTCCCGAACATCAATCAACTGGAATTGTTCACCGGACAACTGCCAGTTTAACAGTTCTTCCACTGTTATTTCCCTGACCGGTTTCTGTTCTTTCAGCCCGCAGAAAAACTCATAGTCAATGAGTTGCCGAATCGTCG
Source organism: Saprospiraceae bacterium (assembly GCA_021298575.1). Classification (GTDB taxonomy): domain Bacteria; phylum Bacteroidota; class Bacteroidia; order Chitinophagales; family Saprospiraceae; genus M3007. The sequence continues at coordinate 5,253 of JAJTFM010000219.1, forward strand.
GGTTATCGCCGTTCAGCGGATTGTCGCTTCTTCGCCTGATTTTGAAAATGCGTGTTTCAAACTGAAGGGCATCAAAAATGAAGAGTCGCCCGCTGAGTGGCTCTCCTGTCCCGGTTACCACTTTGATTACCTCGCTGGCCTGCATACTGCCAATGATACCGGGCAGCACTCCCAGCACCCCGCCTTCCGCGCAGCTTGGCACCAGTCCGGGTGGTGGCGGTGCCGGATACAGATCGCGGTAGTTGGGACCCGTTTCACCTTTGCTGTTGGTGTAGTTAAAAACCGACACCTGCCCCTCAAACTGAAAGATGGAAGCGTAAACATTGGTCTTTCCGGCGAGCACACAGGCATCATTAACGAGGTAACGCGTGGGGAAATTATCCGTACCATCGGCCACCACATCGTATTCACGTACGAGTTCCAGGGCGTTTTCGGATGTGAGGCGGGTGTGGTGTACCTCTATATTAATGTACGGATTGAGCGACTCCAGTCGCGCTTTGGCGGCATCGGCCTTGAGGCGACCCACGTCCTCCTGTCCGTACAGCACCTGGCGCTGCAGATTACTGTCATCTACCGTATCGAACTCGACGATTCCGATGGTTCCCACCCCGGCAGCGGCGAGGTACAGTAGCAGCGGACTGCCGAGTCCGCCGGAGCCGATTACCAGTACCCGGGCGGCCTTCAGTTTTTGTTGCGCCTCCATCCCGAAATCGGGTATGATAATATGGCGGTCGTAGCGGGCCAGTTCTGCCCCGGAGAATTGGATATTCTTGTATGATTCCATGATAACTGCCTTGAAAATTTTGAAATCAGCCCCCTGCAATAGCGGGAACAATACTCAGAACCGTGTTGCTTTCGAGCGGTGTTTCGCCCATATTGCGGTCGCGGATATCATCTTCTCCCACAAAAATGTTCAGGAATGACCGGATATTCCCGGAATCATCGAACAGGTGCCTGCGAAGGTCGGGATATTTTTCTGAAAGCTCTTTTCCTCGCCGAATAGAAAGCCACAGCACTCATCGGGGAAGCACTTTCGGGCGTCATCGAGCATGCGACTATATACGTCCGGATGAAAAGTCAGTATCGTCCTGGTGTCCATATTCATATGTCGAGTTGTGTCAAGAGATCGCCGTATTTGTCAGCGTTATCCGGAAAAACGGTTACGACAGTACCGGACTCCAGTGTTTCGGCCATCCTGATGGCACCGAGCAGGTTGGCTGCCGAACTGGGACTGAGGCGCAGGCCCTCCATCCGGAGCGCTTTTTTCATCATATCGTATACTTCGGCAGTATCCAATTCAAGGAAGCCGTCGGCGAGATGTTCGTCGTAAATGGGTGGCACAACGGCTGTTTCCAGGTGTTTCCAGCCTTCCATGCCGTGGAGGGCCGAGTCGGGCTGCAGTCCGACGAGTTGAATCCGGCGGTCGTACTCCTTCAGTCGTCGTCCGGTGCCTGTGAAAGTGCCCGTGGTACCCAGGCCAGCCACGAAATGCGATATTTGCGGGAATGACTGTATGATTTCGAGAGCTGTGTGGTGGTAGTGAGCCTTCCAGTTGCCGTCGTTGCTGTACTGATCGGCGTAGAAATACCGATCCGGGTACTTTACCGCCAGTTCGCGGGCAACTTGTTGAGCGCCGTCGGTTCCCTCAAACTTTGAGGTAAATATAATATCCGCGCCGAGGGCTGCGAGCAGATTTTTTCGTTCAGCGGAAGCATTTTCCGGCAGGCAGAGCGTTACCTGTATGCCCAGTTCGCGACAAATTGCCGCATAGGCAATACCTGTATTTCCACTGGTGGCATCGAGCAGCGTCTTGCTGCGGTTCAGTGCGCCCGACTGTATGGCTGAATAAATAATATTGTAGGCGGCTCTGGCCTTCACACTGCCCGAGAGCTGCTCCCACTCCATTTTGGCATGAACAGTAACCCGCGGGTGTCTGAAGACATTCCGGACGGCGTGAACCGAAGTTCTGCCGATTTTCAGTCCGACCTCCTGCAGCAAGAGCAGCAGATCGAAGTCTGTGAGAGGTTGATGAGTGGTACCCATTTTTGTGTTTTTTTGTTTGCAGGTGACTGACGGATACGAAAAAAGCCCTTCGGCAATACACCGAAGGGCTTTCTGAAAATATTCATGCAATTACACTACTCCTTATTGCACAAATGCGTCAGAACGGCCTCCGGCACCGGGGCAGCACAGCAACAACAAATTGTACAACAATTGAAAGAGTGAATCATTTTTCTGTTTGCGTTATGGAAATGACAAGTTATAACCAAAAACCTTGCCATAAGTTAAAAAAAACTGGAAATATTTTTCAGTGTGGCAATTTATCCCTGAAGTAGCCATACAGCCAGGTTCCGGCTACTGTACTGAGTAATGTAACAAGTATAGACATAAAGCAGATGGTGGCCACCAGTGAGGGCCATTGCAGACTGGCGAGTCCGCTTATTGCGTGTCCGCTGGTACATCCGCCGGCGTACCGGGTACCGAATCCAACCAGCAGGCCACCTACTACCATGAAAAAGAGCCCTTTCAGCGACAAAATATTATCCGTACCG
>JAJTFM010000031.1 GCA_021298575.1 Saprospiraceae bacterium
TACCGAAAATACGAGGCAAGATGCGGTTGGTCGGGGGGTACCTTGTGAAGATCCCGGACCTGATGGGCCAGTAGAAGCCATTTGTAATTGCCCCCACTGCCAATAACCCCCGTTGATCTCCCAACTTGGGATGAATGGATCGGCTTTGGGATTAGCAGCACCTAGATTGTAACACATAAATTCTTTCCATTCACCCGGGGCAATGTAGGCACCGCACTTATTCTTAGCGACTATCGTATTCTGAGAGACACAGGATGTGTGCAAAAAAAAGAAGGTTGTGAGCAAGGGGTTAAAAATCGAAAAAAGTAATTGCTTTTTCATGTTTTTAGTGCTTGAGTTTATTTCCAGTAGCAACATGATGACCCCAATTAAATTGATGATACAGTCAATATAACAGTTTGACTCACTTCCAGTTTGTGGCTGGCACAATCAATTCTTTCAACACACAACAATCTTTTCGTTGCGGGCGTACAAACTTTTCAAAATACCAACGGGTTGTCTGGCATAATCGTCATGTTAATTCCATCATCTTACATCAATAAAAGGACGGGTAGAATAATAAACTACGAAAGCAATTATGTACGCTCCGACAAGTTCTATGGTAGTAAATCTGAACAATATTTCATCAATAAAGTCTAAAAACAGAATGAACAGATAGACTTCTATTTTAGTGTCACGAGATATTAAATAGATTATATAACATATTATTGGCAGAAGACAGGCAGCCAACGAAACATAGTGAAGTATTCGAATCAAAGCATGTTGTAACATGTTATCAGACTTTTGTGAAAAGTACAATCAAACAAGAAAATTGGCTCAACAACCAAAGTACTCATTGCCGGTATTTGAACCAAATGCAAATATTTAAAAGTACCTTTCCAACCTCCAAATCCTGACAACCTTGTCAAAAACTTGCCATGCTCCCCATTTACTACTTAACCCAGGGCGCATGCACCCGCATACCCCCACTGTCAACCCAGCGCACCAGCTGCTCCGACAGGTGTATCCGGTGGTTGTTCTCATTTACGCCCTTGCTGATGGTGTAGTGGCTTGCCAGTGTTTCGCTGCCCAGACTGTCGAGAAATTTTCTCCGGATCTTGGAAATAATCTCGCTCAGGGAGTTGCTGCCCGGATCGGCCAGGCTCTCAACGGTTGCCCTGGCTTCGTCACTGACGCTGCCTCTGAATAGTTTCAGATAAAGGGGCAGTAACTCGCGGTGCAGGATGTCGGGGGTAAGTTCTCGCAGGGCAATCCCTGTTTTGCTGTGCTTCAGAAAAAATGCGTACACCGCCATCTGTATGGGTGTCATCTCCACAACCGAGTCGTAACCGGTCAGGCACAGCTCTTTTTTGGTGAAATTGATCTCCAGGGGCATTATTTCCTCCTGAAAACCGGCAGTATTCCGGTAACTGAGCTTGCCGCTGACCACGTTCCAGAGCTGAAATACCTGATTGACAATGACGGTAGGCAGCCTTTTTTCACGAATAAACTCCAGACAGTCAGGACAAATATCTCCCGTACGCATCTTCAGCGTAACATCCGAATCATTGGTACAAAGATCCATGAAACACCCTCTCGGACTGCGGTGCGCGTGCAGTGCTGCCTCGGAAATATTGCCGAAGAGGCGCGAGCGCAGCACCCAGGCGGTAATTTCATACGCAACAGGATAGACAGGATGAGTGGGCACACTGAAATAGCGTTCCATCAACAAATTTGGAGTTAAACCAGTAAAATTGGTCGGAAAGTCCGCTCAGTAAAACCAGTGAATCTTCCTCAGGTATTTTACTGTTCTGCCTGTAATTTTTGACTGTCTTCAGCAAATGCTGCTGTCTATCAGCTGCCGATACATTATTACTCCCTGTACTCACAACATCGGAAATCGCATTAAACCTGATCGGGCCAGGTACGCTCCTGAGTAATTCAAGGGTTTTATTCATCAATGAGCCGTCGCAATGCTCATCGGTTATCAAGTGAATGTTAATAAGGGGCACAATAACTTTTTCTATGGTTTGATACTGTTCTGGAAATACAAAAAGAATGAAGCAGGGTTATCTACCGATCGCTTACTTCTGAATCCAACCCCAAAAGTATCTATGCGGAAGTCAACTATATGTTTTTTGACAAGGTTGTCAAAAAGCGTATCTTGATAAAAAAAATAAAAAATACAGGACATGTACATGCATTTGCACACATCAGGCAAGATTATCAGGTGTCGCCCGGAGGCATAAACGGGCGTATTATGACGAAAATATACTACCCCACTCTCCCCGGATCAAACGCCCCTACCTCCACACTGGTCGGTTTGCCGTCTGCCAGTTCGGCTATAATTTTGCCGGTACCGGCCCCGAAACTGAGTCCGAGCATGGCGTGTCCGCTGGCGATGAGCAGGTTGGAGGTTTTTTTGGCGTATCCGATGTAGGGCAATCCGTCCACTGAAAGGGGCCGGAAGCCATACCATACTTTCTGACGAAGGTTCTGTTTCAGGCTGTCTATATCCGACAACTCCCTGAAGGCGGCATCGCTGCTGTATCCGGGCAGGTACTTCGGCACGGCCTCCAGTATGCCCTGTACGCGCGGCAGAAGGATACGGTCGTTCATTTTGCCGATTTCCATGGTGCTGCCAATACGCAATTTTTTATCCCAGGGCGTAATGGCCACTTTGGCCTCCAGCAGGATACACGGATGGCGAAGAGGCTGATTTTCTACATCAACGGTCATGGAATAACCCTTGCCGGGCATTACGGGCAGGTACTCTCCCGCCAGCCGAGCCACCTCGCGCGACCACGAACCGGCAGCCAGCACGACCAGATCACCGGTCCAGCTGCTGTTGTCCGACAAACGCAGGATGCTGATTTTTCCCGACTTTTTCTCCATACCGGTTACTTCGGTGTTGGTATGTATGACAACGCCTTTCCGCTCCAGTGCAGCCCTGAGCTCGCGCATGAGGGTGTTGGGGTGCAAATGTGCATCGTCTTTGTACCAGGCCCCTCCCCTCACATCGGGTTTCAGTTCGGGCTCCAGTTCGTGCGCCTCCTCCCGCGAGAGTATCTGTATGTCCAGACCAAGATCGCGACCGGCCCTGACTGTCTCCAGCTCGCCTTTCTCATATTTTTCTGTGCGGTAATAGTTTATACAGCCCTTTTCGTGGTATTCAAAGGCAAATTCACCGGAAGCAGCCCATTCTGCGGTAAGTTTTCTGGAAAGCAGCAACAGGTCGGTCATGGGCCGGGCACCATTCTGCACGTTGCGCGCGTTACACGCGCGTACGAACTTCAGTCCCCAGTCAATCAGCGGCCAGGAGAGTTCGGGACGCACGTAGAACGGACTTTTCTGATCGAACATCCAGAGGATACCCTGGCTGACCACACCGGGCTGTGCCAGCGGTACGAAGTGTGAGGGCGACAGGTAGCCCATATTACCGAAGGAGCAGTTATCGGTCAGGTCGCCGCGTTCAAAGACGGTGACCTCCCAGCCCGATTGATTCAGGTACCACGCCGAGCTGAGTCCGATGATTCCTCCGCCGATAATTGCTGCCTTCATGATTGGTTATCCGTTTGAACTGATGATGGTGGCCTCCACGCGCTGGTTTTTCTTTCTGCCCTCCGGGGTCGTATTGGGCATAATGGGTTTGGTCCAGCCGTAGCCCTTGTATTGTACCCTGTTGGAGGGGATACCATGCGAAACCAGCCATTCAGCTACCGCCTTGGCTCTTTTAGTGGACAAATCCATAGCCTGTGCGTCATTGGGCCACATGGTATTATTGGTATGACCACCCACTTCTATGATCACGTCGGGGCGTTTTTTCAGGAAATTCAGCAACTCATACAGTTGCGGTTCGCTTTCCTGCTTCAGTTCATATTTGCTGGCATCGAAATAGACCTTTTCGAGGCGATAAACCACATTTTTTTTGGTGCTTTTACCGATGGGTGCTTCTGTTTTGGAGTCTGCTGCTCCGGATGCCGGAGAAGAGGACGTTCCGGTGGACGGTGAAGCGGCGGGTTTCTTGCCTGCAGAGGCCGTTTCAGCGGGCGGGCGCGGCGTGGGAGTGGGCATTTTCTCCGGATTACAGGCAATCGGCTTGATAGAAGAGGCATTATCCACCAGTACATGGCCGTTATACGGGAATAATACAGGTGTTTTGTAATAAGCCTCTATCATAATATAGGAATAGTTGCCCTTTTTAGGCGACAATCGGAAATTATAGGTAATCCAGCGGGAGTGCGTGATGATAGTTGACTGGTCGAGGACCTCCGCCTTGTCGCAGTAGCCATTGCCTCCCCAGATAATGATTTTGGCCGGTGTGGTGAATGGCACTTCTTCGGAGCCAACGCTGGTAGGACTGAAGTAGGTGTCCGATTTACACAGGTCCAGACTGAATTCGTAGCAGTGATTCACTTCGAGCGGACGGCTGAGGCGTTGTCCCACGCCTTCCCAGCTTTCCTTTTCCCTGACCACGAGCCCGAGATAGGAAGAGCCGTTGCTGGGTGGCCGTGTAACTTTCCAGAAACCGGGTTGTACATCCGGAGCTGATTCTCCGGGTCTGCTGGGGCAGTCGTACCAGCCTGTCGGACCCGATCCTCCTACCTGCCCGATATGGGGGATATCCTCGAAAGAGGGGTTGGTGAGCACGATGGGTGTCTCTTTCTGGGCAAAGGAAAAGGTTGGCAGCATCATTGCCACACTGATCCGGAGCAGTTTTCTCGTTGAAAACATCATAAGATTTTTGATACTGATTTCACGCACGCTGGGGACATGGCTGCAAATTTCCGCAATAATGAGATTATTAATCTGTCAATTAACCATATTTAACGGGAAAGAACATCTTTCAATGTTCTCCAGACGGTTTCGGCGACAATCTTCTGTCCTTCCACATTGGGATGGATACCGTCTTCGAGGTTCAGTTTCGGGTCGGCCGCAACACCCTCCAGGAGGAACGGTATCAGGGCGGCTTTGTTGGCAGATGCCAGTGCAGGGTAAACGTCCCTGAATTCCCGGGTATATGTTGCGCCGAGATTGGGTGGCGCCTGCATTCCTGCAATCACTATCTTGCAGTCGGCACGGGCTGCCCTGACCTTGTCAATAATCAGTTGCAGATTTTTGGCTGTTTCCTTTACCGGCAGTCCGCGGAGGGCATCATTGGCACCCAGTTCGAGTACAAAAATATCCATGGGCTGCTGGAGAACCCACTCGATTCTGTTTACACCGTCGGCGGTAGTTTCACCGCTTAGTCCGGCATTTACACAGCTGTATGGCAAACCCATCGAATCAATTTTTTGCTGAATCAATGCCGGGAAACCTTCTTCTTTGGAGAGCTGGTAGGCAGCAGTCAGGCTGTTGCCAAAAAACACGATTGCTTTCCGGGGCTGAGTATCAGCGGGTTGTTCACTCGTCTGATTTGCGGAGCCGGCAGTTTGTCCGTCCCGGGAATTGTCTGAGCCGCAGGCGGCGAGCAGTAAAGCTGTACATACAGCTGCAAAAGCAATTCTTGACATCTTGAAAATGCGGATTTGATTGCCGCAGGCTTACAACAAAAACGCTGAAAAAGAGTTTTTCGCGCACCCGGTACAGTTATACAACCCGTCAAATAGCCCTACCTTTACGCCATGCGTCGAGTTTTACCAACAGTAGAGCAATTCGTACAGGGAATCCGGGCCTCCGACAGGGTGCTTCTGGGCCGCGCCATCACCCTGGTGGAAAGTACGCGTGCCGATCATCAGGCCATGGCACAGGAAATAATTGCCCGCCTGATGGAACTGCCGGCTCCCGATACCTTCCGGATAGGCATTACCGGGTCGCCAGGGGTGGGCAAGAGCACTTTTATCGAGGCACTCGGTATGTACCTGACCGGAAGGGGTCGCCGTGTGGCTGTGCTGGCCATTGATCCGAGCAGTGCCGTCAGTCAGGGAAGCATCCTCGGCGACAAGACCCGGATGGAGCAGCTATCTGCCTCCGGAATGGCGTTTATCCGACCCTCTCCCTCCGGCGATTCGCTGGGCGGTGTGGCCAGAAAGACCCGCGAGACCATCCTCCTGGTGGAAGCTGCCGGTTTTGACACAGTAATCATAGAGACCGTGGGGGTCGGGCAATCGGAATACGCAGTACACAGTATGACGGATGTGTTTCTGTTGCTTCTGCTGCCAGGCGCAGGCGATGAGCTGCAGGGCATCAAACGAGGTATCGTTGAAATGGCTGATGTACTGGCCGTGAATAAATCCGACGGCGACCGGGCTTCGCTCGCGGCACAGGCGCGCGCGCACTACCTGAACGCTACCCACCTGCTGCCGCCCAAAGACAGCGGATGGGCGCCCCGCGTACTCGCGTGCAGCGCGCAGGAGGGCACCGGCATTGCCGAGGTGTGGGCTGCTCTTGAGGAGTACAGGACCACGACGCAGACCAACCGGTATTTTTACGAAAACAGGCAGAAACAGGCAGCACATTGGTTCAGAGAAGCCCTTGAGCTTGGCCTGGCCCAGTTGTTCTACCAACACCCGGCAGTGAAGGAGCGGTACGCCAGCCTTGAAGCCAAAGTGCTGTCCGGGAAAACTTCACCCTTTGCCGCAGCCACAGAGCTGCTGGATATTTTCAGGAAGTAATTACCTGGTATCCATCAGGTGCGGAACGAACCGGCTCATATTGTCGGTTATCAGGGCTCTGCTCTCGCGAATGCCGATACCCGCGGGCTCCTGTCCGATAACCCAGCTGCCGATAACCGGGTGGTTGCCATCAAAAGACGGCAGTTCAAACAGCTCCTGATAAACACAGCCTTCTTCACCATATGCGCCGATGGTCTGCTCTTTCAAAAAACCGTCTTTGAACAGCGAGACGTTGGCACCTTCCCGGGAGAAAACGGGCTTTTTGACATAATTTTTCATCCCGAAAGGATCGAAATGACATTCGAGCAAGTTGGGATGCCCGGGGTTCAGTCCCCAAAGAACAGGCAAGATGGCCTTGTTGCTGAGCAGCATTTTCCAGGCTGGCTCGATCCACAATGCGCGGTTTCTGTCGGAAGGAATGTGATTCCCGAAAGTTTCAGCCACCATGTACTCCCAGGGGTACAGTTTAAAAATATTGCGGACAGGAAGCCCTTCCATGTCGGCAAAACCGTGATTGTTGGTATCCCAGCCGATTTCATCCATGTACAGATGTTTCGTATCGAAACCGGCCTGTATGGCGCAGTCGCGCAGGTACTCCGTCGTAGTCAGGTCTTCCAGACTATTTCTGACGCAGGCGAAGTGCAGGGGCGCGTCGTACATAAACTGGCGCAGATATCGCCAGGTCGAAATCAGCTTTTCGTGAATGGAGTTGAACTGGTCCTTTTCCGGGGAAACGTCCTGCAGCCAGTGCCACTGTACCAGTCCGGCCTCGAACAGGGAGGTGGGCGTATCTGCGTTGAACTCGTACATTTTCAGTGCTCCGTCGCGGAGGCACAGATCGAAGCGGCCGTAGATGGAGGGGTGGTCGTCGTTCCAGCTTTTTTCTATGAGTGGCACGAAAGCCCGGGGAATCCGGAACTGATCGTACATTTTTTCATCTATGACGAACTGCACGGCTTCGAGGCATAGTTCCCAGAGCTCTGAAGTAACCTGCTCTATGTGTTCAACCTCCCCGGGCGACAGCGAGTAGTATGCGCTTTCATCCCAGTAAAGTTCGTCGGTGGTATGAAATCCGAATCCGAGTTGTTCAACCTTGTCCTGCCAGTTGAGCCGGGGAGTAATCTGATGTCTGACCATATCAGGAGATGATACCCGAGCTTCTGGATCCGAAGCCACCGCGGATGATATTTGATTTCACCGGATTCATACCGATATTCGACTGCCGGTTAATGCCTCCTGAAAAATAGCCCCTGCGATTGTAGCTGCCGTTTATGTAATCACCATAGGCCCTGAAGGCGTAATACATCGGAAATCCGTGCGTACGCGAGTAACGCGCGGTGGTGTCTGTGCGCATGAACACCTTTTTTCGCCGGTTTTGGGTTCCTCTCTGGTGCAGCTGGCGAGAGCAGCCGTGATGAGCACAAGCGATACAACTTTTGATTTTTTCATGGCTGGCCCTACTTTACGGTGATAAAAAATTCGTAGTCGCGAAGTCTGGGTGCCACGGATTTCCCCTCGTCATCCGTTGTTTCCAGTCCCAGTGTCGGGATGGTGTCTGTTCTGGTGATTGTTTTGACCAGCTGGCCCCGTACCCATACCTTTTCAGTGGTAGTGAGCAGGGTAAAATCAGGTGTATTGGACGCAGCGACGAGCACTTCAACAGAGCCGTTTTTGTCAATTTCGGTGGTGACGTCTTTTTTTTCGTCGGAGCAGTGCCAGAGCAGCACTGCGGGCAGTAGCAGGTATAGTGATTTCATAAAAAGAGGAACGAGCGGGGCGGGGAAAAAGTTCCCTTTTACAGAGGTTTAATTAAGAGCCTGTTCAGGATTCTTTGCCATCCTGAACAGGCTCTTAATACCTCTACAGTTCAACCTCCTCACCAAGAGAGGGAATATCTACAGACTGGAAACCGTTTTCCATGAGAAAGCTGCGCCATTTTTCCTGCCGGTCGAAGGTTCCGTGCGTGAGCCAGAGCTTTTTAACTGATTTTTTCTGATTGGAAATGACGTGAAGCATTTCATTCCTGTCGCCGTGAGCGGAGAAGGAGTCCATGATTACCACATCGGCCAGCACCTGTCTGGTTTGTCCCATGATTGTCAGACTTTTGGCGCCATCGCGGAGCCGGCCTCCGGGTGTATTGGGAGCGCAGTAGCCTACGATGAGAAAGGTATTCCTGTGATTTTCGATATTGTTCAGCAGGTGGTGTCTGATACGGCCTGCGTTCATCATGCCCGATGCGGCGATAATGATGGCAGGCTTTTTCATTTTGTTGAGTTCCCGTGAGTTATGGCTGTCGCGCACGTAGTAGAGATTATTCCATCCGAACGGATTGGGATCTTCAACCATGTAATTGTGCAATTCGCTGTCGAAACACTCCGGATGCCGGATAAACACCTCGGTAGCATTGATGGCTAGTGGACTGTCCACATAAACAGGCACCCAGGGCAGGCGGCCTTCGTTCTGTAGTTTGTCGAGCATATAGACAATCTCCTGGGTACGCCCTACGGAGAAAGCCGGAATAATGACCTTGCCTTTCTTCTCTATACAGGTGTGTCTTATCACCTGAACAAACTGATCGAGTTCCTGGGGTGCCGTTTCGTGATCGCGGTCGCCGTAAGTACTTTCGCAAATCAGGTAATCGAGTTCGGGCATCTGTACAGGGTCGCCGAGGATGGGGCGGTCGGGGCGACCGATATCGCCGGTGAATCCGATCATCGTTTTCTGGCCATTCTCGGTTATTTCGAGTGTGACACTGGCGCTGCCGAGAATATGTCCCATATCGCGAAACACAACGCGAACATTTGGGTGGATATGAAACCACTGTTCATAATTATAGCCTACGAACTGCTTCATAGTCTGGCGCACATCCTCCATGACGTAGAGAGGCTGCTCCGGCTCATCGTGGCCGTGCAGGTGCCTGTTGTGCCTTTCAGCATCTCCTTCCTGAATTTTGGCACTGTCGAGGAGCATGATGGCGCACAGGTCGCGCGTGGCGTGTGTGGAGTAGATTTTGCCACTGAATCCATCGGCGACGAGTTTGGGTACCCGGCCGGTGTGGTCAATATGAGCGTGGCTCAGAACGACACAATTAATATCTTCCGGCTTGAAGAGCCATTTATCGTTGAAATGCCGGAGCGGGTTGACCTGTTCGGCGGGCTGGCCGTCCACCGACTGACCGTCGTCATCGCCGCCGCCCTGATACAGGCCGCAGTCGAGCAGGATTTTAAATCCGTCGTCGAGTGTAATCAGGTGAGCGCTTCCGGTCACTTCGCGGGCTGCGCCGCAGAATTTGATTTTCATAGCAAGTTTATTTGTGGCAAAGGTAAGTGTAGATACGATATTATTCCTTTCTGGTATTACACCTGCCATCCACACAATCGGCGACGCGGATCAGTTTCCCCTGTAAATCATACTCCCGGAGTTCACCCTGCTCGAGGGCCGTCTCTTCCTCCGTGGATGAATAAGTACCTTCCGCCTTCAGATTTCCATTCTCGTAATATTCCTGAAAGGGGCCGTTTTCGTCGTTGTTGACGATAGTGACCCGTTCCTGTACCATTCCGTTTGGATAGTATCTGACACTCAGTCCCTGCATGACACCCTGTACGAACTGCTGTTCCAGCATCAGCGCACCTGATTCATAATATTTTTTGAAGGAGCCGTGCAGTGTTCCGTTTTCATAGTTTTCAACCGATTCAGTGGTACCATTGGGGTAATAATATTTTTTCTCGCCGTGCAGCGTATCCTTCATATAGTGTGCTTCCACCTGCAGTTTCCCGTCGGGAGAAAACTGCTGCCAGAGGCCCTCTCTGGTTTTATTTTGCTTGTTGATCTGATAGCGGACGAGGCGGCCGTCGGGGTCGCGCTGTTCGACTGTTTCCAGCGGATTGCATGATGCTGTTGCGAACAGGACGACAAGCAGCAGAATTCGGATGAGTATTGTCATGGCATAGAATTTCATAAAAAACGTCAGATCAGGTTTCTGAGTAACAACGTTTTGCGGATTTTAACACCGTTGCGAAAAATTAGCAATCTGACCTTATTACCGGGTTTCTTCTGAAGTACTTTCAGAACGTTCTGTAGCTGCAGGATACGCGCCGGGGCGAGACCGACCCGCACAATCTGGTCGCCGGGCAGAATACCTGCTTCGGAGGCAGGAGAGTTGTTCATGACTGATTCCACCACGAACTCATTCAGCGAATTACCGCTGGCCAGCAGGTAAATTCCGCTGCGGTCATAAACATATTTTTTTCTGAAATTGCCGGAGGGTTTCAGCCAAACGACCGAATTATGATAGTCGAGTACTACTTGAAACCTGTTGAGCAGCACATTGCCGGCTATGCCTGTCCTCCCGTTCGTAAAAGACGTATTGAGCATGGAGTCGGCCATCTGAAAATAGGAAATAACGCCGGATTGCCGGTATTTACCGATTGACACGTCCTGCACCCTGCCGATATAGCCCTGCAGGTCGCCGCCGAGGCCCATACCTATCTGACCTGGCAGAACAGACTGCGGGAGTTTCATGGTTGAATCGGAACTGATCAGTAGCAAGGGGAGCGCAGCGCCGGTATCGAGCAGCAGTTTGGCATTAGGCAGCGAATCGGTAACGAACCCCAGATTAGCTCGAAGGTACAGTTTTTTGCGATACAGTTCAGCCGGGAACGGCGAAAAACCTGCTCGTTCGGGAGAAAAAACACCATGTTTGGAAACGGTAATCGTCTTTTGGAGATAGTTGATCCGTACCAGATAGTCTGAGAGTGTATTGGCTGCCAGAATACCGTGAATATCAATACCCGCATATGATTCGAACCGGAAGTAATCTTCCTGCAACACCAGAATATCTTCGTCGGGAGCTGCCAGCGGAACATTCATGGCATCGAGCCTCACATTTCTGGCAAGATAAGCGGTGAGTTCCGTTTTCATATCGGCTCCGAGCAGGCGGAACTCGCGATCATAACGGATGCCGAGCAAGTCGCTCAGTTCACGCCGGCACAGCACCGTATGTTCTGCACCTGTATCGAAGATCATTTTGAGAGGGATAGTCCCGTTGAGTGTTACCGTAACAACTATAAAATTATTGACATAATCGAATGGCCATTCGACCTGGCGCACACCCGGGGGCATAAGGAAGCCACCCTGCGACTTTGCAGAAGCCGGCAGCAGTAGCGAGAAGGCAAGCAGCTTCAGGATGTATCGCACCACATTCATAGACAGACAAAAATGAGGAAATCGCGGGAAATGACACATTGGCTGGTGTAAAAATTTGAACAAGCCCGCTGGCATGTCTTACTTTCGCCGCTGAATAACAAAAAGATTATGGGATCCACAGAACACTCCTCAGAACAGAACAATGCCGCCGAGACACAGCGAAGCGAATGTCTCAGTTCCAACTCAACGCTTTTCTACCGTATTTTCGTACCTGTATTCGGGACGGTATTCTTCCTGGGTTTTGTGCTTGCACTTAACCTGATTCCGGAAGACGACCTGTACCTGCCATTTCCTGCCTGGTGGGCCCGGGTTGCGGTGATAATCATCCTGCTGGGGTGGTTATTTTTCGTAAAGACAACTATTTGGCTACTTAAGCGGGTGGATGCCACATCAGAGCATTTCTTTGTAACGAACTACTGGCACACCGTGAGGTACCCCTGGCACGATGCAGAACAGATTACGGAAAGTAAACGCCTCGGACGCCGGCTGGTTCATTTGCATTTACGGGCGCCGGGGCGCTTTGGGCGCGTCATATCTTTCCTTCCGGCGCGGCACTACGACGAATTGATGAAAAATTTCGGCATTAGGGAAAATTGAAATTATCTTTCGCCGCGCTTATGCGCTGCGGGTTTTTCCCGGATGACAAAAACAGCACTTAAATTCTATCAATCACCATTTCTCTATGTCAAACCTTTGGATAAGAAAACCGCTGGAGCACCTGCTTGAACAGGCAGGCGATTCAGAAAAGGGTCTCAAGCGCACACTGGGCGCCGTCAATCTTGTAACGCTGGGTATTGGTGCCATCATCGGTGCCGGCCTGTTTGTTCGTACAGCTGCTGCCGCTGCTCAGGCCGCCGGACCGTCTGTGACACTTTCCTACATCGTTGCTGCGGTGGGTTGTGCTTTTGCAGGACTTTGTTACGCTGAATTCGCAGCCATGATCCCGATTGCGGGCAGCGCGTACACGTATGCGTACGCGACTCTCGGCGAACTGATGGCCTGGGTAATAGGCTGGGCGCTCATTATGGAATATGCCCTGGGGGCAGCTACTGTTGCCATAGCCTGGTCGGAATACCTGAACAAGCTGCTGGGAGGAGCTATCCCTCCGGAATGGTGCCACTCGCCCTTTGATTCGGTACACCCGGGTATCATGAACGCTCCGGCACTGGTCATCCTGGTTCTTCTGACGGGCATTCTCATACGGGGCACCCAGGAATCGGCCACAGTCAACGCCGTTATCGTATTTATCAAGGTGGCTATCGTTCTCATTTTCATCGCCATTGGCTTCCAGTATATCAATCCGGGCAACTACGAGCCCTACATGATTCCGGCTGGCACAGAGGGGCATGAAGGCACCTTCAAGCACGGCTGGGGCGGTGTTCTCGGCGGTGCAGCCATAGTTTTCTTTGCCTTTATCGGGTTTGATGCCGTATCCACAGCTGCTCAGGAGGCAAAGAGACCGGAAAGAGACATGCCCATTGGTATCCTCGGCTCGCTCGTGGTCTGTACTATTCTGTATGTACTGTTCTCGCACGTACTCACAGGTGTAGCCAACTGGCAGGAGTTCAAAACGGCAGGCCGTGAAGCTTCGGTGGCTTATGCCATTTCCACACACATGCCCGGATACGGGTGGCTTGCCACTGCCGTTACCGTAGCCATTCTCGCAGGATTTTCATCTGTAATACTGGTGATGCTGCTCGGTCAGTCGCGCGTGTTCTACTCCATGGCACACGACGGACTCATCCCGAAGGTGTTTTCCGAACTGCACCCGAAATTCCGCACGCCTTACAAATCGAACATTCTCCTGCTTATATTTGTTGGAGCATTTGCCGGTTTCATTCCGGGTGATGTAGCTGGCGACCTGACTTCTTTCGGAACGCTGCTTGCCTTCGTGCTGGTAAGTGCCGGCGTACTGGTTATGCGCCGCATTAATCCGAATCAGGCAAGGCCGTTCCGCACACCGCTGGTTCCGCTGGTTCCGATACTCGGTATCGTCATCTGCGCCGGTATGATTGTTGCCATTGACGTCACGACGCTCAAAGCCGCTCTGATCTGGATGGCTATAGGTCTTGTTGTATATTTTGCGTATAGCAGGCATCATAGTAAACTCAAACCGTAGGAGTCAGGAGTGTAGGGTATGGGGTATAGGGTATGGGGTATGGGGTACGGGGTACTCCCGTAAAAACAAAACTCTAAACCCTGTACCCCACACCCCAAGCCCTAAACCAAAACCGTCAACAGAATCAAAAATGTCCAAACACGGAAAAGCGCTCGTTGCCATGTCTGGCGGCATAGACAGTACGATAACGGCCGTCCTGCTTCATGAGGAGGGCTGGGAAGTAGTTGGCATAACCATGAAAACATGGGACTATGCCACCTCGGGTGGCTCCAAAAAGGAGACAGGGTGCTGTTCGCTCGATTCCATCAATGATGCCCGTGCCGTGGCTGTCAGGCTTGGCTTCCACCATTTTATTGTGGATATCCGCGATGAATTCGGCGATTACGTGATAGACAATTTTGTAGATGAGTACATGGCAGGGCGAACGCCCAACCCGTGTGTACTCTGCAACACACACATCAAGTGGAACAGTTTGCTCCGCAGGGCCGATATGCTCGACTGTGAGTTCATAGCTACCGGTCATTACGGTATTATCAATGAACTGAACGGCAGGAAGTATGTCACCCGGGCAAAGGACCAGCAAAAAGACCAGAGTTATGTGCTCTGGGGCCTCAGTCAGGAGTGCCTGCACCGCACGCGTATGCCACTCGGCGTGTTTACCAAGCCGGAAGTCAGGGCTATGGCCGCCGAGCGCGGCTGGACCGACCTGAGCAAGAAGGCGGAAAGTTATGAGATCTGCTTCGTACCCGACAACGACTACCGGGGCTTCCTGCGCAGGCGCGTGGAAGGGCTGGATGAACGCCTCGCCGGCGGCGATTTCATTGACAAAAGCGGTAAAGTACTGGGCAAGCACGAAGGGTACCCTTTCTATACCGTCGGGCAGCGCAAAGGACTGGGTATTGCTCTCGGCGAACCCATGTTTGTGACCGAAATCCGCCCGGAAAGCAACACCGTTGTGCTGGGGACAGAAGGGGAGCTCATCCGCAATAACATGATGGTTGGCAAAGTCAATCTGATGAAATACGATAAACTGCCCGACGACGGTCTGGAAGTGGTGACTAAAATACGCTATCGTGACGGCGGAACCTTCAGCACGGCTCGTCAAATTGCCAGCGACCTCGAAATTTCATTCCATGCGAATGTAAAGGGTATCGCGCCGGGACAAAGCGCAGTACTGTACGAGGGCGACGATGTCGTGGCTGGCGGAATCATTCAGGGAAGCGGCGAAATGATATGGGCTAACTGACGCTGCCCGACTGCTGAACCTTACATATCCCGGCAACCATCCCGCTGAACAAAAACCGGCAACGACTGTTATCTAGCTTATTCATCACTCAAATCATTGCAGGTGCCGCAAAACGAAAAAGTGGACATTATAATCTACCGCGTTCGGGAGAACGGACTGGAGGTCTTTTTGGTAGATCCGGCATCCAACTCAGTTGAACCCGGGCAGCTATCCGCACCCGCATCACGCCAGATAGATCTGGACCGTGTTCAGGCATCTCTGATTGAACTCGACCCGGTGATGAACAACGAAGGTCAGCAGCGCAGGGCAGTAGCCATTGAAGCAGACTGGCATGAAATCCCCTCACTGCGCGCACTGGTATATGAAGATTACAGAGTGGCCAAGGAAAAAGCCAAAATGCACATCAAGTCCTTCGTATCGGATTTTGAGCGCGGCGCTTATGTAGCTGTAAAAGAGGCTGCAAAACGTATTATGCCGGAGCAATATGCCTTTCTCAAGGAATTAAAAGAAATCGTTGCCGATAAAAATCAGGGCAAATCAATCTGAGACAAGAGTTTGCTCAGGATTCTACTTTCTAGCCAGATATAACCCGGCCAAAATCACCAGTGTACCCGCTATATCCATTGCAGAAACAGCCTCACCATCGAGTACACCCAGCAACATAGCTGTCACCGGAAGCAAATAAGTAACAGAGGTCGCAAACAGCGGACTGTTGCGCTGAAGCAGCCAGAAGTATAGTATAGATCCCCCGACCGTGCCAAGTGCCGAAAGATAAAACACGTATCCCAAACCCTCCATACCCTGCGGATGCTGCAAGGCAGCAGTCAAACCTCCCGAATAAATGAGTCCCGCAATGAAAAACCCACCAGTAATCATGAATGCGGCAGATGAAATGGCCGCCGGATGCTGGCCCTGCAAATAATGCCCCACAGCGTTCGCGTTTATCGCGTAGCATACTGTTGCCAATACACACAAAAATGCAAAAAAAGCACTGCCGGACACAGTGGTACTGCTGTTGAGCAAAATCAGCATCATAGCACCTGACAACCCGACCACAATACCCCAAAACCTCGACCAGCTCACTTTCATCTTGAAAAATGAAGCGCCTATAACCAGGGTGAATAACGGTGTAAGTGCGTTAAGCGCACCGGCGAGACTGCTGTTCACATGCTGCTGTGCAATCGCAAAAAAGAAGTTGGGCAGTGCGGAACCGCAAAAAGCCACAATCATCAAAGGCCTCCACTTCCTCCAGTCAATCTTCGACCAGTAAACCGCAGCAACGGGCAAATAGATAATAGTAGCCAGCACCATACGCCACATGGCCATCTGCAAGGGCGTGAAAATACCCACCGAGCGTTTGATAAACAAAAAGGAAGCTCCCCAGATCAATCCGAGGACAGCCATGGCAGCCCAGTCTTTGGCGACCGGGCTTCGGGATGTTGATGTTGGCACAGCAGATCAGAATAAGGCCGCAAAGAACTGTAAAAGAACGGAATACAACGTATAATTTACAGGCAGAGACGACAATCGTGACATTTTTTCGCATATTCTGAAGTATTTCCCTCACATTTGCAGAAAAGGACACGGCTCGCGCCAACAGATATTGCTATATGAGGTTTGCCCCCTGCTTTTTGACCGTACTTCTTGTGACACTCGCACTGAATCTGGACGCCCAGACCTCGCCTCAGATGACATTTGGCAAGAACCGGGTACAGTATCATCATCAGTTCGACGACTGGAGTGTTTATGAAACCGAACACTTCATAACCTACTGGTACGGAGACGCAAGAAACGTGGCACAGGGAGCACTGCAAAATGCAGAATTCGACTTCCCTGAAATTCAGCGACTTCTTGAGTATCAGCCCAATGAAAAGATTGAAATACTCGTTTTCAGCGATATTACCGACCTGAAACAAAGCAATATTGAAGAGAGTGATGTGCTGCTGACACAGCCGGAAGAGACAAAAGTGGTCGGGAACAAGATTTTTGTTCACTTCAACGGCGACCACCAGCGCCTGCGCGCGCAGGTACGCGAAGGCACATCAGGAGTATTGCTCAACTCCATGCTGTTTGGCTCCAGTCTGCAGGAAATTGTGTCCAATGCCGTTTTGCTGAACCTGCCTCCCTGGTTCACTCGTGGACTCACAGCCTACTGCGGCGAGGCCTGGAGCCCCGAACTCGACAACCAACTGCGCGACCTGCTGCTTTCAGACAAGATAAAAAACTTCGACCGTCTGGCCAAGGAACATCCTCGACTTGCCGGTCATGCGTTCTGGCATTATATCAACACGCACTTCGGAAGGAGCACGGTCAGTAACCTGCTCTATCTCACACGCATCAACCGCAGCGTGGAAAACGGGTTCTTCTATGTACTGGGCAATGGGTACCGCCGAACAACCGACACCATGCTCGAGTACTACAGAAAAGTGTACCGGGATGAGACAACTTTTTTAAAAATTCCATCCGATGATGGAATTTTTACCCCCGTAAACAAAAAAAGGCTGCCAGTCACACAGATAAAAATCAGTCCCGACGGCAAGCGACTTGCCTGGGTTATCAACGATATCGGCCGCTGGAAAGTTATCATCAGGGAAGCAGGAGAAAAAAACGGGAAGGTCATCATGAAGGGTGGCACCCGCAATGCTTTGCAGGCACCCGATTATAACTACCCCCTGGTGGCCTGGAATCCGGATAACAAGCTCCTGACAGTCATAACTGAACAGCGCGACAAACTGTATCTCACCAACATCGAAATCGGCTCGGGAAAAAAAGAGAAAACGGCACTTGCTCCCGACTATCAGCGCATCTTCTCCCTCGACTACACCGGCAGAAATGAAATAGCCTTTTCTGCTGCCATGAAAGGACACTCGGATCTATTCCTTTATCGCCTGTCAACCAAACAGACCGAAAGGCTCACGAACGACTTCTGGGACGATCTCGATGCCTCTTTCGCCGTTATCGAAGGGCGACGAACCCTGCTTTTCAGCAGTAATCGCCTGTCGGATACACTCACCACAGAAAAACTCGACACTATCCTGCCCATCGGTGCACTGGATATATTCATGTACGATCTCGACAGCCGCAGTAACGAGCTTGTACAAATTACCAATACGCCGCTTTATAACGAAAGGATGCCCATGGGCACCGACAGTACAGGATTTTCATTTCTGTCCAACGCCAGCGGGATCATAAACCGTCAGGCTGGCCAGCTGGAACCTTTTGTAGCCTACACACAGGCCGTGATTTACCTGAAAGACGGCGCGGAAGCAAGGGGACTGGTAATGAACAGGCCCATGGAATGGCCGCTCGAACGAATACTTGCAAAAATAGCTCCCCTGGATTCCGTGCTGGTGAACATTGACTCCACTCAGATTGACAGCATCCGGTTTTATGAGGTGATAAAAAAACGACCAGTTACCTGGAATCAGACAAACTACGACCGGAACATCCTGATGCAACACAGCTCTCAAAGGGCCGGGAAATGGGTGGAGGTCATCAACAGAGCAGGTAAAACCTCCTTTTTCGTCAGAAAAACAGACCCGCTTGCGAGAAGTACAGCCCGATATACCCGGTGGAGAGAACAAAAACTGATTGCCAGCGGAGTTCCGATTGATCATCTGACTGCCGGGAACGAAACACCTGAACCGGCAAAGAAAACACATGCTCCCAAAGATACTATTCCTTCTGTGGATCCGGGCTGGCTGTTTCAGCTGCCTGACTACCTGACTACAACAACCCAGCCACAGGCAGAGCCTGCACCAAAACCGGTGATACCCGACTCCATCCCTACCCCGCCCGTGACCACAGCCAGACCCGTTCTGCCCGTGCCGGACGTAACCCGAAAAACACCCGTAACACGGTTCTACCCGTTCAAGATAACGCCTTATCGCCTGAGGTTCAGAACAGATTACGTGACCACAACCGCCGACAACAACGTGATGTTCGACGGTCTTCAGCTGTACGAAGGACCGCAAAGCCGCCTGAGCATACCACCTCCCGGTCTGCTACTCAGAGCCAATTTCAAGGATTTGCTGGAAGATTATGTCATAGAAGCCGGCGGACGGCTGCCTGTAACATTTAACGGGGCTGAATACTATCTGTGGCTCGACAACAAGAAAAAGCGCCTCGACAAACGCTATATCCTGTACCGTCGTGTACTCGTGAACAATGAAGAACGCCCCACTCCCTACCCTCCGACGCTTTCACCGGAATATCAGACGAGAACAGTTTCCCTGCTGGGACAATATGAGGTGCGATATCCGCTGGATGCCTTCACCAGCCTGAGAGGCTCGGTCGGACTCAGAGAGGACAAGGTTCGGGCACTGGGTTCCGATTTATACAGTCTGGAAAAACCCGACCGGGCCGAACAACGCGCATCTCTCAGGCTGTCTGCCGTTTTCGACAATACGGCTGATATAGATCTGAATCTGAAAACGGGTACAAGAGCTAAAATATATGCCGATGCCGTCAAAAAAGTGAGTTTCAATACCGAGCCGGAATGGAGCCTGCAGTTCAATAAAGGATTCATGACAGTACTCGGATTCGACGCACGGCACTACCAGATGCTCGACAGACGTTCACAGATTGCCGTCAGAATGGCTGGCGCTACCTCCTTTGGTTCCGAGAAAATGCTGTATATCATGGGAGGTGTAGAAAACTGGATGCTCCCGAAATTCAACAATACCATACAGTTGCCCCAGGACGACGGTTTCGCCTACCAGTCACCCGCCGTAAACCTGAGAGGCTTCAACCAGAATATCCGCAACGGCAACTCACATGTTTTGCTGAATACAGAGCTCCGCGTTCCGATATTCAAATACCTGTCGAACAAACCTACGATCGGAAATTTCTGGAGAAACTTCCAGGTTGTAGGGTTCTTTGACGCCGGTACAGCGTGGCAGGGGAGCAATCCGTTCAGCCGGGACAACCCGATAAATGTAGTGTATCTGGAAGAGGGCCCGGACGGCAGACCGCCCATAGTAACCATGCAAGTCAATTATTTCAGAGATCCGGTAGTCGCAGGCTTTGGTGCAGGTGTGCGCAGTCAGTTGCTGGGTATTTATATGCGAGCCGATTATGCCTGGGGTATTGAGTCGAGAGTGGTTCAAAAGCCGCTCCTGCATATCGCTTTAGGTACAGATTTCTGATTTTTTTCGCTAAAACAAGCTCATAACAACTGTTCCTTTGGCAGTTTGATGAGTTATCTTACCTTTGAACCCTGCGACCGGAAGCTGAAACCGGCCGCACAGTTATGATTATGTACCGATACATGCCACGCATTCTCTCCGCATTGCTCGTTCTGACCCTCCTCTCAACGACATCCAGTGCCCAGTCGAACACCTGCCAGTACACGCTTATCATGAACGACTCGTACGGCGACGGGTGGAACGGAGGCGTCATCACAGTCAACAGCAACGGGACGGCCAACACGTTTACCCTGCTGACGGGCTTCACCGACACGGTCCAGTTTACCATCACAAACGGAGTGCCCCTGACTATCACCTGGAGCGCAGGTTCCTTCCTGGCCGAGGTCTCCTACCAGATTCTGGACAACACCGGAAATGTTATTTCCCAGGCGTTGCCATTCAATATGCCATCCTCGGGCACACTGTTTACCGGCACCGGCCTCTGCGTGACCTGCTCCAGACCACTGAATCTGAAGGTGGATAATGTATGGGATACGTATGCCAAACTCCGCTGGAGCACTGACCCGAACGGACCAAACGCCGCCGTTCAGTATCTGGTCATTTACGGTCCCCAGGGATTCAACCCTGCCATACCACTGTCTTGCGACACTGTTATTACCGCACAGAATAAAGTCACCCTCACAGGGCTGAGCAAAAAAACATGGTACGATGTATATGTCGTACAGGATTGCGGACCAACGGGCGGGCTCAGTCAGCTCACCGGCCCGGTGTCTTTTGAAACATACTGGACAAAAGATGTGGGTATTGCCGCTATCGTTTCACCCGAATCCGGTTGCGATCTCGGTCTGGATACCGTGCGGGTACTTCTCCGAAACTACGGCGCCGCACCACAATCGCTGGTTCCATTCCGCTACACCGTGAACGGTGAAGATGTAAACGTACCCAAACCCGCCGACGGCTTCTTCACTGGCGTTCTGGGTAAAGACAGCAGTGAGGTTATTGCCTTTGAAACAGTCTATGACTTTTCAGAACCCGGAGAATACGTAATCATGGCGTTCACCAAAATGACCGGTGATCAGGATGTCAGTAACGACACCTTTGTTATTCGCATCAACAACCGTCTGCTGTCGCCTTATTCACAGCAGTTTGAAGACTGGGACGGTGGTTACCGCCAGTACGGATCTGCATCCAGCTGGACCTACGGTACTCCCGACAAGATTAATATTCCGGCTGCATACAGCGGACAATATGCATGGGTAACCAACCTGAAAACACCTTATAATTCAAATGAAATTTCCTACCTGGAGTCACCCTGTTACGATTTCAGCGGCCTGACCAATGACCCCGTGATAGAGTTCGCGCTCGCGCGCGATCTGGAATCCGGCTATGACGGCGGCTGGCTGGAGCGCTCCATTGACGATGGTGCCAGCTGGGAAAAAGTAGGTGCCATCAATGAAGGCCTAAACTGGTATAACGAGAGCATTGATGACGGACTGCAACTCGGCGAATGCTGGTCGGACAGAAATGAGGGCTGGTTCAAAGCCCGACACTTCCTGGACGGCACCGCCGGACAAAGCAATGTCAGGTTCAGGTTCGCTATCGCCAGCGATCCTTCACTCAGTTATAGCGGCTTGGGCGTGGATGACATCCGCATCTTCCCGGCATTCAGTAAAGATCTGCTGGGCGTGGGCGCACAGGCCGAATCGCAGGAGCAGGAGTGTGGCCTGCAGACAGACAAGGTGACATTCACCTTCCTGAATGGCGGCAGTCAGTTGCAGAACATCTCCTATACCTTCAACGCCTCTTTCGACAGCCGCGATGCCATTTCTGTCATCAAGTGCTGGACTATACTCAACGGCGATGCAGCCACACCGAATGATACGGCCACTGTAACCATCAACCACGTGCCCCTGCCGGTTCCATTCAGCGAGAACTTTGAGGGCCAGGCTGTGCCTGCAGGCTGGGCCGTTGACGGATTCGTGACGAACGCACACGGTAACACCAGCTATGTACTGGCTACCAATCTGTACTCTTTCAATCCGGAAGCCATCCAGGATCTGCCGCGCTATGGTATGATCGGCGCCAATGACACCCTCACATTCTCTTACCGCATCACCAATTACAGCGGCGGCGGCCCGCTGATTCTGGGTAATAACACGGTAGAAGTACAGGTTTCCACCGACTGCGGCGATACCTACCAGACCATCAACAGTATCAACAGCCTGAACCACTCCCCCACTGTGAACTTGCGTACACGCCGGATTTCCCTGGGCCAGTTTGCCGGACAGGCTATCAAAATAAGATTCCTGTGTACCTGGGCTTCCGGTGACTACTGGGTGGATCTCGACAATATCAACCTGCTCTCCTGCGCTGCGGATATGGGCCTCACCGCTGATATCACCAATGCCTCGCCCGGACTGAGCGATGGCAAAGCTGTTGTGAACGTTGCAGCAGGAAATCCGCCCTACCAGTATGCCTGGAGTAACGGTGCAACCGGATTTTCAGTTTCCGGACTGGCGAACGGTACCTATACCGTCACCGTCACCGATGCATTCGGATGTACAGCTACACTTTCTGTGCATATCGGCACCACAGCCGTACAGGAAATTGCCGGACTGAGCGTGTTCTCCCTGCAACCCAACCCGACTACAGGAACAGCGACACTGCGCGTTGAACTGGCAGAAAATGCCGGTGAACTGCGCGTTCAGCTGCTCAACCTGCTCGGACAAACAGTATGGGAGACGAACGTATCCAATACGGACCGGATCAGTGAACAACTCAACCTGAACGACCGACCCGATGGTATCTATCTGGTGCGTCTGATGGCCGACGGACAGGTAGCAACCAGAAAACTGGTGAAGAGTGGGGAATAATTCCCGCTTTTACCTGGTGAATCGAAAGCCGCTCCGGATTCCGGGGCGGCTTTCGCCGTTCATGTACACAACTATAACAGGCACTGATTTGTTCTTTCGTCGTTTTAAATGCACAAACGCTAATTTTGCAGCTCTGTAGGGCTTTCTGTAACATTTCCCTGACTTATGCGTCTTGACCTTTCCGATACCATTGTTGCACTCGCCACTCCGCCCGGGCGGGGTGCCATCGGCGTTATTCGCCTTTCCGGTCCGGGGGCCTTCGAAATAGCCGATCAGGTATTCTCAGGCAAGAAGCTGTCGGCACAGCCTACCCATACAGCGCACTTCGGGCGCCTGCGCACGCGGGAAGGGAAAGAGCTCGACGAGGTACTCGCCACTATATTCCACGGAAGCAAGTCATACACCGGACAGCCCACTATAGAATTCAGCTGCCACGGGTCACCGTTTATCCTGCAGAAAGCGATAGAACTGTGTCTGTCCGAGGGTGCGCGGCTCGCAGAACCCGGTGAATTCACCATGCGCGCCTTCCTGAACGGGAAACTCGACCTCAGTCAGGCCGAAGCGGTAGCCGATCTGATCGCTTCCGAAAGCGAGGCCGCCCACGCCGTGGCCCTCAATCAGTTGCGGGGAGGGTTCAGAAAAGAAATCGAGGTACTGCGCGATGAACTCATACACTTCGCCAGTCTGGTGGAACTGGAGCTCGACTTCTCGGAAGAAGACGTGGAGTTTGCCGACAGGGCGCAACTGAAAGAGCTGGTCATGCGTATCCGGAGATACCTGAACGGGCTAATCAGTTCGTTTTCACTCGGGAATGCCATTAAAACGGGCGTTACCACGGTCATTGCCGGACGGCCCAACGCCGGAAAATCAACCCTGCTCAATGCCCTGCTGAACGAGGCACGGGCCATCGTATCCGACATACCAGGCACCACCCGCGACACCATCGAGGAAGTACTCAACATCAACGGCATACAATTCAGGCTGGTGGACACCGCGGGCATACGCGAGGCACAGGACCAGATTGAGGCCATCGGGGTACAGCGCACACTTGACAAGGTAAAAGAGGCTGCAGTACTGCTGTACGTATGGGATGTGGCCGGGGGTATGACCCTCGGAGAGGTATTTGCCGACCTGCAGAATCTGCGGGGCGACTCCATGAAGCTACTGGTGGTCTGTAATAAAATGGACCGGAATCCGCATTTCCGTACCGACTGGCTCGTTGACCCCGGGCAGACAGACATACATCCGTACCTCCTCGGCGATCCACCGGCCGATCTGAGCGCGCACGCGGGTACGCTCGAGACAGAGCAACTCGTACCTGTTTCGGCAAAAAACGAGCAGAACATTGCCCTGCTCAAGGAAAAACTGTTCGAACTGGCTGCGGGAGGAATACTGAATCTGGAGAGCACCGTTGTATCCAACGCCAGACATTTCGATGCCCTGCAGCGAGCCGATCAGGCGCTTCAGGACGTGCTGCACGGCCTCGACACAGGTATCACCGGCGACTTCATTGCGCAGGATATCCGGCGCTCACTCGCCTACCTGGGCGAAATCACCGGCGAAATAGGCGTGGATGACCTGCTGGCGAATATTTTCGGGAAATTTTGTATCGGGAAGTAATGCCTGAGGGGGGATTGCCTTTCAACGGGGCTTGATATGCATGTTGCCTTTCCTTTGTTGCTGCGAATTCCAGAGGAAGTACCCTCCGATCAACGGAAACACAGCGGCCTGAGTCAGCAGGCATATCTTGACACCTCGGGTGTATCCAAAACACTTTTTTCTCACAGGTGCATTATGCTGTAAATGGTTTTGTGTGCTGCGAACCATGTTTGTTGAACCGCAGAGGTACGCACAGGTAACCGCAGAGTTGCGCAGAGTTATCTTTCTCGGCGTAACTCTGCAGTTTAACAAAACCAGGCTCCGGACAAAGCCGAGACCTGAAACCCCTCACTCCCCCATCCACCACACTTTAACTTCCTTCGCGTCGCTGCCGCCCATGCGCTGCACCTGCGCGTTCCAGTTGGCCTGATTGTACTCCGATTCGCTGGCCGGATAGGTAAAGCGATTCCAGTCGAGCGGAGCACCTTCGCGCGGGGTGGCGCCTGTGCGACGCGCGAGCGCGTAAGCCTCCCACGGCTGCCTGAACAAATCTATCCACAACTGGGTGTAAATAAGGTCGAGACTGAAGTCGTTGCCCGAAAAGCTCACTTTGGGGTGGTAAATATACTGGTATATCTGTCCCAACCCGGGCTCGGCGGGGCGATTGGCCCAGCGCTGGGTGCGATTCACCACCTTGTACCAGAATCGTATGCTCGCACTAATGCCCTCGGCGTACTGCTCGTCGGCCGAGTAATCGTCCTGGGATACGCCAATACCCCGCTTGTAGGCCTCCGCCAGTGTCAGGTGGACTTCCGCAGCGGATATGAGCACTTCCGGAACATCAAACTGGTCGCGAATCAGGTAGTACTGGAAGGGTGAAAACTTGCAGGCAGCTCCTTTCACCGGGGGATTGTAGTCGCGGCCGCCATTGTAAGGGATACCGCCCTCCAGCGGCGGATTGGTGCCGGGATTATTGGGAAATGCCTTCCATTCGTTCTTGTTATTGGTTTCAAAGAAGACATAGGCCCTGGGATCAATAATGCCGCTGCCATCAGTGGAATCGTGAACCGACATCTGATGCCACATCGTGGTGCCCATGCGCAGTCCCCTGTGCTCGTAAAAAGACCAGTGGTGACCATCGAAAGTGATACCCATATCGCGGGGCCACAGACAGATTTCCTCGCCGCTCCGGACTACCGGCAGCTTGTTATCCACAATATCCCGGATAATCTCCCCGGCCAGCGCAGGGTCTTTGTCCGAAATACGCATGGCATGGCGCAGCCGCATCGAATTGGCCCAGCGCCGCCACAGGGTAAGGTCATTTTTCAGCATGGTTTCAAACTGGCGGAAGTTGTAGTAGGGCCTGCCATCGGGCGTGGTTGGCTCGAGGTGCAGGTGACTTTCGGCCCATTTCAGATCTTCCAGCAGAAAGCGGTAAATCTCCTCCTGCGAATCGTATTCGGGTCGGAGAAATTCGCTGCTATTGCCACCCTTCCCGGCGTTGAAAAACGGCATATCGCCGAACAAGTCAGTCACCTTGAAAGTCTTGTACGCCAGCAGGATTTTGAGCTGGGCCCGTACCACATCGAGCTCGTCCTGCTGTCCGTCGTACTGGTCAAACCGGTCTTCAAGGGCCCGGATATTGCGCAGGGTGGAGTAATAGTTATTCCACACCTCATCCACGCCGATGCGGATATTGGGCCAGGCATGTGCGATAAGTGCTCCCTGCTGAGTGAGCTCGTACAGGGTTTCGTTGTTCAGGTAGAACTGTTCATTCCAGCCGAGCGGTAAAGACGAGATGATGCCGTTGAACAGCGCCTCCATGCTGGTCTGCGTCGGGTTGAACGGATTCTTGTTGATTTCGTCAAAATCCTTGCGGCAGGCAACCGGCAGAACGGACAATGCCAGCAATATGATGATTTGAATATTTATTTTTTTCATGTAACTGGCTCAAAATGAAGCATTCAGGGTTAATCCAAAACTGCGCATACCAGGCAAGGCGCCAAATTCTATACCCTGTGCATTGCCGCTTCCGTTGGCGCCTTCCGGATTGATCCGGTCGGGCAAGGTAGTGAACAGGTAAGCCAGGTCTCTCCCGACGAGCGTCAGTTCGAGATTCTGCAACACCTTCGTGCGCCACGCGCGGGGCAGGTCGTAGGTGAGTGATACCTCGCGGAGTTTCACCCAGGTATTCTCAAATACGGCCGGCGTGGTGAGTACGGGTCCCCACCCTCCTGCATTCAGGTATTTGTAGTAATAGTGTACCACCTTGTCGTTGGGTGTGCCGTCGGAATGTACACCGTTCAGGATGACGCCAATGTTGGCAATACTGCTGTCGGGGCGCACATAACGGAGACCGCCGCCATTTCGCTCGTACAGCGTGGAGGGACTCTGTCCGCTCTGAAGGGCCGTTGCATACGAACCGGCATACATATCGCCACCGATTTTCGCATCAATGAGCACTTCAACACGGAATCCTTTCCAGGTGAAGGAGTTCCGGATACCTCCGGTGAATTTCGGCGTAGAGTTGGCATAACGAAGGAAATTCCCCTGATCGTCGTACATGCGTATAGGTACGCGCACATTCGTAATCTGGTAGCGGGTGCCGTTTTCATTCACCAGCGGCAATCCGGAGGCTTCGTCGCGCAGGTAGTCGAATCCGACGATGATGCCGTATGGCTGACCAGCCTTCACACCTACTGCCGGACCATTGGCGCCCCAGATACCGGCCAGTTCGAGCAGGTCGGCGCCATCCGACAGCGATTCGAGGCGATTTCTGTTTCCGGCGACGTTCAGCGCGGTTTCCCAGGAAAAGCTGCTGTGGTCAAC
This sequence comes from Saprospiraceae bacterium, assembly GCA_021298575.1. Classification (GTDB taxonomy): domain Bacteria; phylum Bacteroidota; class Bacteroidia; order Chitinophagales; family Saprospiraceae; genus M3007. The sequence goes on from JAJTFM010000031.1 coordinate 27,612, forward strand.
CCAGCGCATGGAAACTATAGCCTCAAGTCCGCGGTTGCTTATTTCTCCTGTATTGATACGCACCGTCGGGTATCCGGACGAGATGGGGATGGGCGAGTTCAGCAACTGATTATAGCTGCGCTGATAGTACCAGGTAACATCCACCTGAAGGCGGTCGCGGAAGGCACCCAGGTTAATACCGGCCTCATACCCGCGGCTGCGCTGAGGCCTCAGGTCGAGCGGCCGGATAGTGCCTTCGGTGGAGGCCGTGGGCTGACCGGCGAAACTGCCGGTATAAAAAACTTTTTCGAGCTGATAGGGCGCGTCGTCGCTCGCCGTTTCCGAGTAGGCAAAACGCAGCTTGGCAAAGTGAAGTCCGTTCCGGTTTTCCCATTTCAGCAATTCCGATGGCACAAAACTCAGGTTGGCTGATGGAAACAGGTAGGAGCCGGTAGCTTTGGGCAACGTACTGGCCCAGTCATTGCGCAGCGTAACCTGTCCGAACAGCCAGTCGCGGTAGTTCAGGTCGGCGAAACTGTACAGCGAATTGAGGCGGCGTTCATAGCGGCCTTCACCGGGGGCTGCGGGGTATCCCACGTAATTTCCGAACGTGTAGAGAAACGGATCGCGCCACTGATTGAAATTGCTTCCGTAAATACTGTATTGCCGGTTTTGGTATTGGGTACCGCCCATATTCAGGGAAGCGTACAATCCAGGCAGCAGTTGCTCCTTGCGGGCGGTGATCAGAAATTCATTATTAATTGTAGCTCCCTTGCTCAGGCTGTGCGAGTAACCACCGCCGAGCGTACCTGAAATATCCGTGGGTTTGTTTTTCGATTCAAACTCGTCGAAGGTATGGTCTGTTCCGGTGCGACCCATGACCGTAAGCCAGTCGGTTACGTC
>JAJTFM010000220.1 GCA_021298575.1 Saprospiraceae bacterium
AATCCACTACATCCGGCAGTTTCTTTTGTCCGTGATCAGATTTGATATTGATGGTGGCCAGCCAGATAATTCCGGAGGTTATCAGGATTAAAATCCAAAGCCAACGTTTCGAAAGCAGGGTCATTCCGTTTTTTTGCCGGAAAAATACACTGTTTTCAAAAAGTTATTACAAAACCGGAAAATTAAAATCCGATACCCCTTCTGGCAAAGAGATTGAGTTTGTCTTTATCGAAGGTAAATGTGGCCACATCATCGAGCGTAATAGTCTGGGCTATCTGTTCGTCCGTGATTTTGGCTGCCGAGAGGCGCAGATTCTGGTTTTTGATAGCTTCCACCACCACTTGCCTGACTGTGCGTGCATTTCCGAAGTATTTATCGCGGAACTGGTACAGGAATGCCACATATTTACCGAGGTGCTCGCGGGCATCCTCTTCGACGCGGTACTTTTCGTGGCTGAACATCTGGAGTACAATTTCCAGCAGTTCTTCCGGCGAGTAGTCTTCGAACCGGAGTACTTTGTCGAAGCGGCTTGCGAGACCCGGATTTGCCTTCAGGAAGTTATCCATATTTTCAGGATACCCGGCTACGAATACAAAGAATTCGCCCCTGCGGTCTTCCATTCGTTTGAGCAGTGTCTGAATGGCTTCATCGCCGAAATCACCGTGGCTTCCGCGCGATACCGGAGAGCTGAGGGAATACGCTTCATCAATAAACAGTACGCCTCCGATAGACTCATCAATTCTTTCGGCTGTTTTGATGGCAGTTTGCCCCACGAAACCGGCAACAAGTCCCTGCCTGTCGGTTTCGACCATGTGGCCGCGTTCGAGTACACCGAGCGATTTGTAAATTTTGGTAAGAATACGGGCCACTGTAGTTTTTCCGGTGCCCGGATTGCCCACGAAAACAGTATGGAGGAAGAAGCGACCGAGCACATCTCGTCCGCTTTCCCTGTAGAACCTGACGAGATCCACCAGTTCGCGGATATCCTGCTTGATATTGTGCATGCCGATAAGTCCGTCCAGTTCGTACAGTGCAGAGGCCAGCAGTTTTTCATCAACGGGGATAAGCGGGAGCGGTTTTTTGCTTGTTACCTCCACTTTTTCCACATCGTCTCTTTGAATGGAAGTGAACACTTCGGGAGCCAGGCTGCGTACGTTTGGTTGAGCCATGACGCGCAGTGCCATCTGCACCTTGGCTTTTTCGATCAGGTCATAAACGAAGCGCGCGTTTCCGAACGCGCGGTCGCGGGCACGGAAAGCCTCTGTAATCAGTTCATTTACAAGTATTTTAGCATCAGGGGTGAGTGTTACCTCCTTTTCCTGAGCGGCAAATTCGGCGATGTGCGAAAGTTCCTGAGGCAGGTAATCGGCAAATTCGAATGTCAGTTTGAAGCGGCTCCGCAGTCCGGGATTGGAGTCTAGAAACGTTTTCATTTCCTTCGGGTAACCTGCTACTATGACTGCGAGATCACCGGGGCCGTTGGACAGTTCCTTCACCAGAATTTCGATGACTTCCCGGCCGAAGTCCTTGCTGTCTTCTGCTGAACGGGCCAGTGCGTAGGCTTCATCAATGAAAAGGACACCGCCGCGGGCCATTTCGATGGCATCTTTCACTTTGGGGGCTGTCTGGCCGATGTATTCGCCCACCAGATCCGTCCGGTCCACCTCATGAACATGTCCTTTGGTGAGCAAGCCCATTTTTTTGTAGAGTCTTCCCATCATTTTGGCCACGGTAGTTTTACCGGTACCCGGGTTTCCGATAAAAACGGAGTGTACATTGATTCCGTCTTTTTCGGAAAACCCCTTTTCTTTCCTGATTTGCAGGAACTGAATGTATTGTGCGTGTTCTCTTACCCTTGTTTTGATTTCCTGCAGGCCTATGAGCGCGTCGAGCCGGGTGAGCACTTCCTCGAAGGTATGATCATCCTCGGGTTCGGGTTCGAGCAGAATCTGCTGGCCTTTTTCGGGTAGCCAGACCGGATTTGAGCCTTCTTCCATGAAGTCACCCACTTCAAATGTAGCTACGGCGAGCAACTGGTCCATGAAAATCACCTCGGCTGTGTAAACATCATTTCTCCAGGAGGCCTTTACATTGCTACCCCAGCCGGCGGTCACTTTAATCCATTCATCGCCCTTTTCCACCTTGTGAAGCCTGACCACCTGTCCCTTCAGTTCGCGGGCATTGTTGTAGTATTTGACATACAGTTCACACTGCCATGGTTTGTTAAGCAGGAGATTTTTGAGGGTAACTTCGGCATAGACATAGCGGGTTTCCTCTCCCTGAAATGTCTTCAGGTAGTTGCGCTCGAATTCCGGCATGTCGTCGTAAGGGCCTTCATAGAGTCGCAGGGAGGAAATCTGGCAATACGGATTGTCCGTGCGTTGCATGGGTCTTCCTGCATCTTCCACATAGAAGTACCTGGTAGCCACTTTTTCACCCTCTATCCAGGCCTCCCAGTAGTAGGCGCCTTTTTTCCAGAAAACGCCTTCCTGTTTATTGCCCCATCCCTCGCGTATATAACCAACGGGGTCGTATTTGCTCACCTTCCGTCTGAAAGGAAGCGAGCAAACTTCCTTTTTCTGCTTTTTTACGACAAAACATTTCAGTTCGACATTAATTTCCCAGTCCTCACGGTCGAACAATTTATTCTGGAAAGAGAGTTCTGCATAGACATAACTCGTTTCGAGCCTGTCGAATACTTGCCGGTACTTCTTCTTGTTATCTGCCAGCCATTCGGTTGACGAATAAACCTTCAGTTCCTTGAACTTCCAGTTCTTGTTCTCTGAATTTTCCTGTGGCGGTATTGGGTTGTTTCCGAATTCCATACAATTTAGGTTCAGGCAAATATGTGGACATTCTCTCACATTTCCACCACACGAGGTGTTAAAGTTCTTCTTTTTCTGCGAAAAGGCGCGTTTTTAGTGTTAAAATGAACAATACTTGTAATGCTTTGTTTCTGTCGTTTTAAAAATGGCTGTCAGCAGCCTATCTTTGCCCGACTTATGGCCACTGTACGATTCGAATTTGAAGATACCAATATTGCTCCGAAAACGGTTACCGGCAACTTTCAGGATATGTCTGTTCTGGAAATAACGGAGGATTACGATGTACATCTGAACCACAACTGCGGAGGTGTATGCGCCTGCTCCACCTGTCACATTTACGTTGAGAAGGGTGATAATTTCCTTGAGGAAATTTCCGACAAGGAAGAAGATTTTATTGACCGCGCCATCAATCCGCGCCTCGAAAGCCGCCTTGCCTGTCAGTGTATTATTCTGGACGAGGATGCCAGCATCACAGTAACCATACCCGATCAGCGCCGGATCATCGGACACGAACACTAAAACTGCCAAACTTATGCCTTTCAGTGATTTCGACAATATGCCCATCAGCTGGGCCGACCATGAGGATATTGCCATGGCACTTTACGAGCGTTTCGGCGAAGATTTCGACGAGAGCCGCATATACAGAGTCCGCTTTACCGACCTGCTTCAATGGATACTGGAAATACCCAACTTTGAGGGTACCAAAGAGGAGTCCAGCGAAGGGCACCTGGAACAGATTCAGGCAAAATGGGTTTATGAATGGAGAGCCAACAACAAGTAACTCCTTTCGGGTTACCTCAGAACAAGATCGCCGAGCTTCGGCCCGATGATCAGATAAACATCGAACTGGTACATGTTTTCGATAAAATGAAGGCTGTGAAGGCCTTTGTTTTTGATATTGACGGTGTACTTACGAACAACGATGTTCTGGTTACCGAGCAGGGTGAGTTGCTTCGCGCCATGCATATCCGCGACGGACAGGCTATCAAATGGGCTATACAGGCTGGCTATCCCGTTTGTATTATCACGGGAGGCCGGTCGGAAGGTGCCAAAAAACGGCTCACCGATCTGGGAATAGAAGAGTACTATTCCAATGTAAAAGACAAAATGACTGCCTTCCGCTCTTTTCTGGAGCGTCAGGACTTAAAGCAGCTCCAGATATGCTATATGGGCGATGATTTGCCAGATTTGCCTGTACTGCGCAGCGTCGGACTATCCTGCAGTCCGGCCGATGGTGTGCCAGAGGTGAAGGCTGTTGCCGATTACATTTCTCCGTTCTCAGGCGGTCTCAACAAAGGCTCTTTTGTTGAAAATTTGCAGTTTGTCTATACTTTCACCGACTCCGATATAACGGATAGGAATCCTGAACTGGTCGCTGATACTGATAGCAACTCCTCCTTTGGCAGTTCCGTCGAGTTTGGTGAGGGCCAGACATGTAATAGGAGCTACTTCAGTGAAGTGGCGTGCCTGTTCCTGGGCATTTTGCCCGGTACTGGCGTCGAGTACCAAGAGTACATCATGTGGGGCGCCCGGGAGATTCTTTTCGATAGAGCGATGAATCTTTCCGAGTTCCTGCATCAGATGGCTCTTGTTGTGCAGCCGGCCGGCGGTATCAATAATTGCGATATCGCAATTGTTCTCCAGGGCGAATCGGGTTGTTTCAAATGCCACAGCTGCTGGGTCTGCGTTCATTCCTTTTGAATAAAAATCGCAACCGACCCGGTCTGCCCATATTTTCAACTGATCAACGGCAGCTGCCCTGTATGTATCAGCAGCACCGAGCACAATTTTGTATCCCTTGTGTTTCAGCTGATAGGCCAGTTTGCCGATCGTTGTTGTTTTTCCCACGCCATTTACGCCGATTACCAGCATGACGTACGGGCGCTTGTCCTGAGGGACAGTATAATCTTCCACATCGGCCGTATTATTTTCGGCGAGCAGCGACACGATTTCATCCCGCAGTATTTCATTCAGTTCGGTTGTATTCACGTACTTGTCTCTGGAGACGCGGGCTTCGATGCGTTCAATAATCTTCACCGTTGTGTCCAGGCCAACATCGCCGGAAATGAGAATACTTTCCAGTTCGTCGAGGACTTCTTCATCCACCGTGCTTTTTCCTGCCACGGCGCGGCTTATTTTACCGAAGAAGCCTTCTTTGGTTTTTTCGAGGCCCTTGTCGAGATCCTCTTTTTTGTCTTTGCTGAAAAATTTGTCGAAAAATCCCATTTTAGGGTTTTGATTGTTGTATTATCATGACACAACTGCCTGGCTCGTTGCTGGCAAAAACGATTCTTTTGCCAGCAACGAGCCAGGCAGTTGCAGAAAATCAGACTTCTCCGTGTACTTTCCGGATTGCTTCCATCAGGTGGGGCTTTTTGCGCCGCGACACCTCGACTCTTTCACCATTTTCAAGATCCAGCTCACCGCCTTCGCCTTTATGATAGGTTTTCATATAGTTCATGTTTACTATATGTTTTTTGTGAACCCTGATGAAGTTGAATGCACTGAGTGCATCTTCATACGCCTTGATGGTCCGGCTTGCCGTGAGTCGGTTTCCGGCCTTCAGGATAAAGTGGGTATAATTGTCATCTGCTTCCAGCCTTATAATATCGCCCAGTCTCACGAAATGGACCCCGTCCAGTGCGGAAATCCCGATTTTTTCGAAGGCGTTGGGAGTGCTTCCCGTATAGGTTTTACTGAGAATTTCGAGTCGTTCCTTCGATCCGAAATTTTTTCTGTTGATTCGTTCTACTGCCCTGATGAGCTCTTCGCGTTCGATTGGTTTGGTGACATAATCAATAGCAGCGAACTCGAAAGCGCGCAACGCATATTTGTCATAAGCCGTTACGAAGATAATATCGAAAGGTATATCGTCCAGTTGCTGCAGACTCTGGAAGATCAGTCCGTCGGGCAGGCTGATATCGAGGAATGCGACATCGAAGCGGGCGTTTCTGTCTTCGGCCAGCCGGATGAAATCGGCATTGGATCCGCCCTCGGCCACTACGTCTACTTCGGGGCAGTACATTCTGAGCAGGTTTTTGAGGTTTTCAAGGCCTTCCGGTTCGTCTTCAATAATTATTGCTCGGGTGATCATGGGAGGTGGGGGACTTTGGTTAAATTAAAGAGATCTTATTTTCAGGCGGTCGCCGAATTTCACTTTGCTGCAGTCGTTGAGTCTTCTGATACCTTCTGTGGAGGTAGAATAAAGACGTGCGATGTCTTCCAGCGATTCGTTTCGTCTCACAACGTGGTACAGCCATCTGGGTGCTTCTGCCGGTTGGGGTGCAGGCTGGCTTTCACTGGAGATATTACCGGGAGACTGCGACCTGGCGGGTGGCTGGGCAGGTTTTTTTTCCTGAGAACCGGGCATTTCAATTTTGACAGCGCTGTGTTTTTGTACATAGACGGGTCTGTGGAGGACAATTTTCTGTCCCAGATTGAGATAGTCATCTGTCAGGTTGTTCCATGCTTTGACATGCTCGGCACACAGTCCGGCGCGCCGGGCGTACTCCTTGATTGACAGTGATTCGCGCATGGTCACCTTGCTTTCCCAGTAACGCCCGTTGCCCATATCCCTGCTGGTATATTCTTCAGGTTTATCCAGTTTATAGCTGCGTGCGCTGCTGATTGAGTTCAGATACCTGACGAAAGCGGGCATTACCCTTTTGGGTATTACCACGTAATTGCCATCAGTGGTGGGTGGAACGTAATCGCGTTTAAAACCGGGGTTCAGTTCTTTCACAACATCTGCTGAAATACCGGTGGCATCTGCGATATCCTGAAAAGAGATACCCTCGTACACATTGATATAGTCGGTCAGTTGCAGATCGAGATCGGGGTCGTAGGAGCTCACGCCGTGCAGGTAGTAGAAATTGCAGAGATATGTTGCAGCAATAAAGGCTGGCACATAATTTCTGGTTTCGACGGGGAGAAATTTCTGAATTTGCCAGAAATCACGGCTTCCGGCGCGTTTAATAGCCGAATTGACACGTCCGGCGCCACTGTTGTAGGCAGCAAGGGCAAGAGCCCAGTCGTCGAACATCTTGTACAGGTCGCGCAGGTGACGGGCAGCGGCATCAGTACTTTTTACCGGATTGCTGCGGTCTTCAACGGTACTGTTGTTATGAAGCCCGTACTCTCCGCCGGTGGATGGCATGAACTGCCAGAGGCCAGTTGCTCCAACGCGTGATACGGCCTTTGCATTGAGAGCAGACTCCACAACAGAGAGGTATTTCAGATCTTCCGGTACGCCGTACTGCCTCATTTTTTCTTCGTAGAGGGGGAAGTAGGTGAGTCGCCTGCCGAGCATCAGCGATGCTTTTTCCGAATTCCGGTTTACATAATTCCGGATATACCCCCGCACTACGTCGGTAACACGGAGGTCGAGGCAACTTCCTACCGATTCGAGGCGTGACAGCAGTTCATCGCCCGAAAGGAAACCGTCGCCTTTTTCAGCGAGTGTGGTGATTGAATCTTCGATGACTTCCAGTTCACCGATAACAGGTTCTTCAGACTGGCCATTCACGGAGGCCGACTGAAACAATGATAACAATATGATTAAACTGAAAAGCTTTAATTCTGTCATACGCAGCAGCACAATTTTGTGGGGTGATGGTGTAATTACCATCTGTTATAACAATCGTTTTTGAAATGTGGGCGGCAAAAATGATGTTTTTTTTGCAAATTATCGGGATTGAAACTGTTAAATGTTTGAACACAATAAAAAATCGGAATGTTTAAGTTTAGTAATGTTCAAAATGCTTATTTTTGCTCTCAAACTCCTTTCAGAGAAAATGTTAAGGCACTGGTTCAAAGATATGGTTGAAAGGCACGCCTTTGGTGTGTGTCAGCAATTGGGCGAAAGAATGAGGATTCCCCCCGGAGAGGTAAGGAAGTACTTTATCTATACTTCTTTTATCGGAATGGGGTCGCCGCTGATTCTTTACCTTGTTTTTGCTTTCTGGTTCAATTTGCGCAGGAGTTTGCGCAGGGGCAGGAGTGTGCTCTATGAATAGCAGTTCAGAGCTTGTTCAGGATTCTCTCACCGAGTCAAAAACGTCTCATTTTTCGCCATTTTTCACCTTTTTTCAGTTACGTAGCTCCGGCTATGTGCCTTCAAAAATGC
>JAJTFM010000221.1 GCA_021298575.1 Saprospiraceae bacterium
AGAATACCTGGTGCGCTGGCTCGATCAGTATATCAATGTAGCTGTGCTTAGCAGGGGCTATGGCCGTAATACTATCGGATTCCGGGCTGTTTCTACGATTGACAGCGCTTCAGAGGTGGGCGACGAGCCGCTTCAGTTCAAAAGAAAGTTTCCCGGTATTTCAGTAAACGTAAGCGAGAGCAGGGCGCTGGGTGTGCCTGAAGTCATCAAAAGAAATCCGGATACGCACTGTGTCTTGCTCGACGATGCATTCCAGCACCTGGCGGTTACTCCCCTGATGCACATCATGCTGACCGAATACAGCCGGCTTTTTACCCGTGACTGGCTGATGCCTTCCGGGCGCCTGCGCGAGTGGAGAAGCGGATACCGCAGGGCCGATATTATCATCGTGACCAAGTGCCCTCCCGATTTATCTCCCGAGCAGCGAGGAAAAATTATCCGCGAGATTGATCCCTATCCGCGACAGAGGGTTTACTTCTCGCGTTACAATTACGGGCTTCCCTGTGATATGCTGCGACCCGATATCCGCCGACCGCTGGATCTGGATACCGACGTACTGCTGCTCAGTGCTATTGCCAACACTGATTATATGCTGCAGTACATGGGCGGAGTATGTCGCTCGGTACATACTGCAGAGTACGCCGACCATCACTTTTTCAAGGAAGACGACATGAATGATATCCTGAAGAGGTATCAGCGTATGGACAGCCGAAACAAAATTGTTGTGACTACAGAGAAGGACGCGACCCGACTGGAAGCGTTCTCCGATTTTTTCTTCTCCAACGGTATTCCTGTGTTTGTTTTACCTGTGGAGGTAGTATTCTGCGACAACGATGAAGAGGTGTTTCAACACGATATCAGGAGCCTCCTCGAGGATTTCAAAGCTTGAACACCCTCACTCCGGCTCTTCATTCAGCATCTTCCAGAGCGCATCTTTCAGCTTCTGAAGATTTTTGTTGGTCATGGAAGAAATGTAGATAACCGGTACGCCCTTTGGAAGCGTCGGTTTCAGCATTTTTTCGAGATCGGCATCAATCAGGTCGCTCTTGCTGATAGCCAGCAGCCTCGGCTTGTCCAGCAGGTCTTCATTGTATGCCTCCAGTTCATTAATCAGAATCTGATATTCATCGCTGATTTTCCGGTCGGTGTCGGCCGGTATCATGAAGAGAAGTACGCTGTTGCGCTCGATATGCCGCAGAAACCGGTGCCCGAGTCCGCGCCCTTCATGGGCGCCTTCGATAATGCCGGGAATATCTGCCATGATGAACGTTTGTCCCTCCCGTACCTTCACAATACCGAGCTGAGGTGTGAGCGTGGTAAAAGGATAGTCGCCGATTTTAGGTTTGGCGGCAGTTACAGAACTCAGCAATGTGCTTTTCCCGGCATTAGGGAAGCCTACCAGTCCGACATCGGCCAGTACCTTCAGCTCGAGAACAATCCACATTTCCACGCCGGATTCGCCGGGCTGGGCATATTTGGGCGACTGGTGCGTGGCTGTTTTGAAAAAGTTGTTCCCTTTGCCTCCGCGGCCTCCCGATAACAGCACTTTTCTGTCGTCCGGTTCGGTAATCTCCAGCAGTACCTCGCCTGTTTCCGCATCGCGGGCTACAGTGCCGAGTGGCACCCTTACGATTATATCCTTTCCATCGGAGCCCGTTTTCAGGCCGCCTCGTCCGCCCTGACCATCTTCGGCGTAGATATGCTTGGTGAATTTAAGCGATAATAATGTCCATTCATTCGGATCTGCCTGCAGGATAATATGTCCGCCGCGGCCCCCGTCGCCCCCGTCAGGACCACCCTTGGGTATTGCCGGTCCTCTGAAAAAGTGAACACTTCCACCTCCGCCCTTTCCCGAGCGGAACATGATTTTTACGTAGTCAACAAAATTTTGCTCTGCCATATTCCCACAAAAGTCGGGAAGTACGAATAACTTTCTGCGAAAATCAGCGTTATTTATAAAAATATGTCTGATAACACGCTGATCAACATCTTTCCAACGTCTATTTTACCATGAAATTCGGTCTAATGTTCCAAAAACTGACAACAACACTCGCTTTTGCCCTGCTGCTTTTTGCTGCCTGTACGCCCAAAGCTGCCCGTAACGGACTTGGCAGGCCCGACCGGGTTACCGAACCGGGCGTTTACGATACCATTGGCAAACCGGTTACCGGCGAAGACGATATTGTCTATGATTTTGAGGAGCCGGCAGCCATCAATCCGGATTCGCTGCCACCCTATAACCCGGCTCATACACTCGAGATAGATCTGATTCACGAAAAAGTGGAAATTTCCTTTGACTGGACTAAAAGAAGGGCAAATGGCCGTGCCACACTGGTGATGAAACCCTGGTTTTACAGTACCGACCGTGTTTCACTGGACGCAAAGAATTTTGACATAGACAAAGTGACTTTCGTCGGACAGGGGGTGAGTCTCAAATATGACTATGATAACGAGAAACTGACGGTTTATCTGGGGAGGAAATACACTCGTAAAGATACCTTCGCCCTCGAAATTACCTACCTCGCGAAACCGGAAGAGCGCGATGAATTCGGTGGCTCGGATGCTATTACCAGCGACAAGGGCCTGTACTTCATCAATGCCGACGGTTCAGACCCCGAAAAACCCCGCCAGATATGGACGCAGGGAGAAACGGAGAGTAACTCATTCTGGATGCCTACTGTTGACAAGCCCAACGAGCGATGCACACAGGAGATGTATATCACGGTTGATGACAAATTCAAGACGCTTTCAAATGGTTTGCTTGTCTCCTCAGTGAAAAATAACGACGGTACCCGAACCGATTACTGGATGATGGACAAACCCCACGCACCGTATCTGTTCATGATGGCCGTGGGAGAATTCGCAGTGGTGAAAGACAAGTGGCGCGGAATTGATGTGGACTACTACGTCGAGCCGAAGTTCGAGCCGGAAAATACCACAGCAGTCATCTTTGGCGAATTCATGCAAAAATCGGCCCGGGAGCTTCGTTTCGACAGTGAAACCAATGAGAAAGTAGTAGCTCATGAAATGTTTCACCACTGGTTCGGCGATCTGGTGACTACTGAAAACTGGGCCAATCTTACCCTGAATGAAGGATTTGCCAATTACTCGGAGTATCTGTGGTTCGAGCACAAGCATGGCAGAGAGGCAGCCGACAACCACCTGATGAACGAACAACAGGGATATATTGAGTCGGCTTACGGTGGCGGACACCCGCTTATTCATTACGGCTACAACAGCCGCGAGGATATGTTTGACGCACATTCATACAACAAGGGTGGCTGTGTACTTCACATGCTCAGGCTCCAGCTGGGGGATGAGGCATTTTTTGAAGCACTGAATCGCTACCTCATTAATAATAAATACACTGCCGTGGAGGTGGACGAGCTCCGCATGGCATTTGAAGAAGTGACCGGGCAGGATTTGCACTGGTTTTTTGACCAGTGGTTCATCGGTGCCGGTCATCCTGTACTCGATATCTCCTATGGTTGGGAGGAAAATGTCAAAAAAGCGTCGGTTACTATACGCCAGTCGCAGGAGGGCGACAAGGTGACCAGGGTGTTCAATTTGCCACTTGCGGTGGATATTTATGATGCCGCCGGTAATGCGGTACGGCATAACATCCGTGTTGTGAAAAGAGAACAGACATTCTATTTTGATCTTCCCGGCAAGCCTGCTCTTGTTAACGTGGATGCAGACAAGGGGCTCCTGTGTGACAAGACCGACAATCACACGCCGGAAGAGTGGGCATTTATGTACCGCTATGCCCCCCTGTTCAGAGACAGGGTAGAGGCACTGACCGGTTTACAGAATGCTGAATCTGAACTGACGGAGACAGTGAGTAAAGAGGCGCTGAAAGATTCGTCGAAAGTAATCCGTCGTATGGCAATCGGGGCTCTCAATCCTGCAGATCCGGCGCTGCTTGCCGATATCATCCGGATGGCCGAATCCGATACCGATTCGGATATCCGGGCTGCCTGTATTGACTATCTCGGCAGGTTAAAGGAGCCGGCATACCGCCCTGTTTTTGAAAAAGGACTTTCGCCGGATCTGCCCAACAATGTAATAGGAGCCTCACTGAACGGACTTGCGGCACTTGATCCTGCCGCCGCAGCAAAAGCCGGTAAAATACTCGAACAGGCAGATACCGATGATTTTGTGGCCATCCTGTCGGATTTGTATTGCCTTGTACCCGATACAGCCAATCTGCATTTCTTTGAAAGCAAATTTGACAAACCCGATGGGTACGACGCCTTTTCATTCTTCGATAACTACAAAAAACTGCTGTTATCGATTAACAATACCGATATCCTTGACGCGGGAGTAACAAGACTCAGCGACGTTTCCAAAGATATGAAACAGAGTGTGTGGCGCAGATTTGCCTGTACCAAGGCTATTTCCGATATCAGGAAGAAGTACGATGAAGAGGGTGACCGGCAGCGCGAAGCCCGGATGAAAATGATTATCAGGGAGATCATGGACAGTGAAACCGACCCGATGCTGAAACAGTATTACGCGGAATTCTGACGAATTTCCGTCATTCTTGATGGCGCACTGTTTTTTATTTCATATATTGCAGTCGTTCCGGTCATTTGTACAGAAATTTGCATCTTCCCATACAGAACCCCGGTTACCGCATAACCCTGCAAAAAAGTTGCCATGTCGTCTGATGAAAGAATAAGAAACCGCCGAAGTTTTCGCAGCCCGATGTTCTACATAGGGCTGTCCATGACTGTTTTTTACATCATACTTGGAATCTGGTTACTCCTCGATCCTTCCTTTTTGCCGGGAGTTCCGCGTGACTTCAGGAACATATTCACGGCTATGGTACTCATTTACGGGGTATTCCGCGGATGGCGCGTCTGGGCAGATTACGGCAGGGCTACTGAATGAAATCTCAAAACGAATATTATGAATTGCAGGTATTTTGTTTTTGCTGCGCTGGTTACCACTCTTGTTTCCTGCCAGGAAAAGAGTAAAGACGGTAAAGTACTCGACACAATCACGACCGGAAGTATCAGAGTCATGGTTGATGAAGGCTATCAGCCTGTCATAGCTTCGAGTATAGATGTTTTTGACTCTATTTACCGGACAGCAAAGATTGACGCACGGTATGTATCGGAGGGTGAAGCAATAAAGGCACTGATGGACGATTCCGTCCAGGTAGTTGTGGTTGGTCGGCAGCTTACCCGGGAGGAAATGTCATATTTTGAATCGCGCGGGTTCAAGCCACCCCAGACACCTATTGCCTACGACGCCATTGCTTTTGTGACCAATCCGGCCAATACAGACTCTGTGTTCACGGTAGAGCAGATAAAGAACATACTAACCGGCAAGGTGACAAAGTGGTCGGAAATAAATCCGAAATCAAAACTCGGCGACATTCGCCTGGTATTCGATCACCCGACATCCGGTCCGTTGAGGTATGTGCGTGATTCCATAATTGCCGACGGGTCAGCATTATCGCCCGCGGCTTCCGCGCTGAAGACCAATGAAGAAGTCATCAGTTATGTGATGAAAAGCAAAAATGCGATTGGCATCATTGCTGCCAACTGGATTTCCGACACCGATGACAAGGGTGTACAGAAATTCAGAAGGGAGATACGCATTGCCGACATTGCTTCCGAAGCAGGGAAGGAGGGTTATGGTCCGTATCAGGCATATCTGGCTACTGGCAAGTACCCATTCAAGAGGTGTATGTACATCATTAATGCGCAGGCGCGCAGGAATGGTCTGGGGGCTGGTTTTGCATCCTATCTGGCTGGTGACGCACAGCGTATTATGCTCAAAGACGGGCTACTTCCTGCCAGGGCAGTTACGCGGCTTGTCAAAACAAGCCGCGAGTAAGGGCAGCAGAATGCCCGTGATTTCACCGGTATCCCGTTAATGTTGTATTAATTGTGGCATTTTTCGCCATATTAATATATACTTTTTGCGAATAAAACGTCATAAAAGCAGAAATTCGCGCCTCAATTTCGAAGACGAAATCTAACAAACTAATTTTCCGTAAAATGACAACTCTTCTCAAGAAGGTTTTTTTCCTGGCGGTGATGTTTTCCGCAGCAATTGCTTCTGCTCAGACGAAAGCGGATGGTATAACAGCGTTCCAGCTTGAAAAATGGGACAAGGCTATTGACATCTATTCTGCGGTTGTAAAGGCCGATCCGGCCGATCAGGATGCCCGACTGACTCTGGGCAACATGTATCTGGCCAAGGGCGACAAGGCCAAAGCCGGTGAGCAGTTTCAGGCGGCTTTTGATACGAAGGCCGATGGCCCGCTGGCATTTGTGGCACTGGCCCGCATCGCCTTGCTGAAAGACGATATTCAGACTGCCGACGAAAATCTGAAAAGAGCGGCTACAAAGGGCAAAAAAGACGCCACTGTATTGCGTCAGCGCGGTGAGTCATATCTTTTTTATGTCGCACCCGGCAGTAAAAAAGCGAGTCTGACTCGTTGCGAGGAACTACTGAAAGAAGCTGTTGAAATCAACTCGAAAGATTATGCCACCCTGATGGCACTGGCATACTGCTATAAGGAAATGCCTGATGGTGGTCGCTCAGCGCTCAATTATGAGTATGCCGAACTGGCAGAACCCAAAAATCCGCTGCCCAAACTGATGCTTGCGCTGGTTTACAAAGCCGCCAAAGTGCCGGAAAAGCCGCTTCAGTACTTTGATAAAGCTATTGCAGCGCAGGCCAACTTCACGCCTGCCCTCCGTGGCAAGGCAGATTACCTGTACTTTGGCCGCAAGTGGGAAGATGCCACAAAAGCATACAAGGAACTGGTAGCAAAGGGTGCCGAGGTGGTTATCGAAGACGAGATGCAGCTCGCCAACTGTCTGTTCATCACCAAAGACTGTGTGGGTTGTGCCGAGCTTGTAGCTAAAATTCTGGCCAAAGATG
>JAJTFM010000032.1 GCA_021298575.1 Saprospiraceae bacterium
TAATGTCATGACGGCCATTGCCCTCGGGATATATTTCAAGGTACCTGCCATGAAAATCAGGGATGCGCTGGAGCAGTACACGCCATCCAACAACCGGTCGCAGGTCGTTGCATTCAGGGGGGCGAAGGTGTTGCTGGATGCCTACAATGCCAATCCGAGCAGTATGAGACCGGCACTGGACAGTCTGGTCTCCATGCCGGCAAAAAGAAAAATTGCCATTTTGGGCGATATGCTGGAACTCGGTCAGGAGAGCGAGAAAGAGCACGAAGCCATTATGCGGCTGGCTGTCCGCTTGAGGATTCATCAGCTGGTACTGGTTGGCCCGGAGTTCGGGAAGACCTCTTACAGAGATTACGGAGTACTGCACTTTGCCGATAATTCTGGTGCAAAAGACTGGCTCGACAGGCAGGAGCTGAATGATAAAACACTGATACTTATAAAAGGCTCCAGAGGGATAAGGCTGGAGACGCTGGTGCAATAAACCGGGGTTATTTTTCAGAACCTTTCCATGGCCTTGAGAAGTCGTTCGGGCAATTCTTCGCGGCAGGCTGCCTGATAGTCCTGAAGCGAGCACGGTATCAGGCGGTGTCGTTCCAGTTTGCCTGTGGTTGTTACAGGCACCTGCATCCACCAGCGGCCGCTTTTATTGCTTTTCCAGAAGGTAATCTGGTAATTCAGTTTCCGCAGATAGACAACATACTCGGTGAGGCCGGTCTGAGCGGCCGGATAATCGCCCTTTCTGCTGAAGAAACCATCGAGAAAATACCAGAGCATTTGTGCAGTCACCTGCGCGGTTTGTGCATCCCGGTCGCGCTCGTGAGTAAATCCGTATATACCGAAAGATGTCAGTTTATCGCTCATGCCGGCATACCTGCATATCTGGCAGGCTTCTTCGACGAACAGGCCGGAGGGCGTTGGCCTATCTACCCCCGGGGCTTCCGACTGTCTGATGGCCGACAGGTGAAAAGCCACCAGATCGGCGTCGCGGATAACAGGTTCTGTTTCTTCCAGTGCTGAATATCTGCTGCCGGAGTCTGATGCACCTGAAGCCCTATTTGTCCGAAGTGAAACAACAGCGGATGCCTGGGGTGTAAAACAGCATCATATACGTCCTGTCCGCGGTAGGTTTCGTCTATTGCCACCATATTAACCAGTGCCTTGGTATCCTGGTATGCCAGAAACTGGGCACGTGCCAGATCATTCTTTGTGCCAATTACGATCGGGACGATCTTCCCGCTCAGCAGTTCATACAGAACAGGGATCAGAAAGGATGCCTCATTTTTCCGCAGGTTGCCGAGGTCGGCTACCGACAGGGCGGGGAAGGGATTTTCGTAGCGGTACAGTTGTTCCCTGACAGCATTGGCCTCCTTCTCCCCGGCACCAATAATGGCTACGCGTATTTTTTTCAGATCGGGCAACTGACCATGAAACAGCAGCATGTTTGGTCCGAGGGTGTTCTTCGGAAGCTGACCGGTCGTTTTGACCAGTGGGGCGGGAATTGTTTTTAACCAGTTTTGCAGCATGAGAGGAGGTTACATAGGGTGTTTTCGTTGCAAAAATAGGAGATGATTGTGGAGCAGGTGATAATTAATGTGAAATTCCGCTTTCCGACATTCATTTAGGTAGTACATTTGCATTCAGGATCACTTAAATCCATGGAACCTTTACCATACCATCAGACTCAGCCTGAAATGCTGGATGTACACCCCCGGCAGCAGCGGCTTTTCATAGGAATCCCAAAGGAAACAACCCTTCAGGAGAATCGCGTGGCACTCGTACCGCATGCGGTTGCGACCCTCACGGCTCATGGGCACAGGGTGATTGTAGAGAACGGTGCAGGCGAAAAGTCGAGTTTCAGTGACTATGAGTATGCCGAGGCCGGCGCCCAGCTGGCCCACAACACAGAAGAAGTTTTCAAGGCCGATGTATTACTGAAGGTGGCGCCGCCCACTCATGCTGAAATCGAGCTGATGAAACCCGGTCAGGTGATTATCTCTCCCATACACCTGCCGCTGATGGACGCCGAATACATAGCCCAGCTGCAGAAAAAACGCGTGATAGCGCTCGCCATGGAGTATATCCGCGACGATGAGACCGGCAATTTCCCTGTGGTAAATGCCATGAGTGAAATATCGGGTACCAGTGCCATTCTGATTGCTGCCGAACTTCTTTCCAATACGCGAGGGGGGAAGGGCGTACTGCTCGGTGGCATCGCCGGGGTGCCACCAGCCAAGGTAATTATTCTGGGAGCCGGCGTGGTGGCAGAATTTGCTACCCGGACAGCCCAGGGCCTCGGAGCCGAGGTGCGTATTTTCGACAATAATGTGTACAAACTGATGCAATTGCAGAGCCAGCTGGGGCGACAGTTGCACACATCGGTAATCAATCCGAGTCACCTGAAGGAGCAGTTGCAAACTGCCGACGTCGCTATCGGAGCCTTTCACTCTGCCAGCGGGGGCAGTCCGCTGATTGTACCGGAGGAAATGATTATGCGCATGAGGCCCGGATCGGTTATTGTAGATATCAGCATAGATCAGGGCGGCTGCTTTGAAACCTCGAAAGCAACCACCCATGAAAAACCGACATTTGTACAGCACGGAGTGATTCACTACTGTGTGCCCAATATCCCTTCCCGGGTAGCCCGCACAGCTTCCCTTGCCATCAGCAATATTTTTGCCTCTATGTTGCTGAGAGCGGAAGCCGGCGGTGTGCTGCCGCTCATTATTTCCCAGCCCGGCCTGCGAAACGGTGTGTATGTCTATCGAGGTTCCCTCACCAATGCCCATATTGGCGAGCGCTTTCAGATACGAAGCACCGATCTCGATCTGCTGATTACTTCTCATTTCTGATATGCGGCTTTCGCACCATCCGCTTCTGCTTGAACTGTGTCACCCCTTCCGGCTGGCCACGGGCGTGCGCACGCACACGAACGTCACCCTGACGCGTATTGAACTCGGCCCGTTTTCGGGCGATGGAGAGGCTGCTATGCCGCCCTATTACGGAGAGACACACGCCTCTTCTGCCCTTTTTCTCGATCAGGCCACACGCATACTTGAAAACACCGGAGATGAGTTTCTCCGGCTGGATTCAGCAAATCGCAGCCGGTGGATTGCTGATTTAATGCGTAAAGTGGATGATATTGCTCCCGGAAACAACGCGGCCAAAGCATCGGTGGACATTGCCCTGCACAACCTGTGGAGCAGTGTTGAGGGCAAACCGCTTCATATATTACTCGGGATCGACCCCCGGAAAATGCCACCGACCAGTTTTACACTGGGCATGGACACACCGGAGATACTGCGTCAGAAACTGACCGAAGCAACCGGATTCGAAATCATAAAAATAAAACTCGGTTCTGACGACGACAGGGCCATCATACGAACAGTCAGGGAGTACAGTGACCTGCCGATATATGCCGATGCCAATCAGGGCTGGCGCGACAGAGGCCAGGCGCTGGAGCTGGTACACTGGCTGGCGGAGCAGGGAGTAAAACTCATCGAACAGCCCTTTCACAAGGATGACCTGGTATCGTCGGCCTGGCTCACAGAACGATCGCCCCTGCCGGTATTCGCTGATGAAAGTTTCCAGCGACTGGCCGATCTGGATTGGGTGGCATACTCCTTCCACGGGGTAAATGTGAAACTCATGAAGTGTACCGGTATATCGGAAGCACTTCGAATCGTGGAGGCGGCGAGAAAAAAAGGCTTGAAACTGATGACAGGCTGTATGACAGAAACCTCGTGTGGCATACTTGCTGCTGCAGCAATTGCCCCGCTTTTCGATTACGCCGACCTTGACGGATGCTGGCTTGTAAACAACAATCCATACCCGGTACCACTGCTGGAAAACGGTAAAGTCATACTCCGGTAGCGGAGAAAAATATTCTTTTTTCCAGTAAAATGGATTGTTATGAGGCAGATTCGGGCATAACGCAACCTTTTTTTATTTGAAATCAAATTTTCTTTCTTTATTTGCCTGACTAATAGGGTTTTACAAAACCGGTTTTCTGAGATAGTTTTTTCTGAAAAAACAACCAATCTGTATGAGGGGACTCTACAAAATTTTGATTTTCAATTCATTGTACCTGCTCTGCTCATTCTCTGTAATCAGTGCACAGGTAACCTTGAAAGGACGGGTACGGGATGCCGGAACAGGTGAAGACCTGATTGGGGTGACAATTCTCGTTGCCGGACAGAAGGGTGGAACCCAGACTGACTATGAAGGTCAGTTCTCTGTACGCGTCGAGTCTCTGCCTGCCACGCTGAATGTTTCCTATACCGGGTATGAAAGTCAGGAGGTGAAGGTAGCCACAGCTGCAGAGCGTCTTGAAATACGCCTGAGTACCAGTACCATCATCATGAGTGAAGCGGTGGTAGTGGGTCAGCGTATTGATGACAAACAAAAGGCAGCACCACTGACCATAGAGAATCTGGATGCCATTGCCATCAAGCAGACTGCCGCTGTGAGTTTTTACAACGGACTGGGCAATCTGAAGGGGGTTGACCTCACCACGGCCTCGCTTGGTTTCACTATTATCAATACACGCGGCTTTAACTCCACCAGTCCGGTGCGTTCGCTGCAGATTATTGATGGAGTGGACAACCAGGCACCGGGACTCAACTTCTCACTGGGTAATTTCCTGGGAGCCAGCGATCTGGACGTGCTCAAGGTAGATCTGGTGCAGGGTGCGAGTTCGGCGTTTTATGGTCCGAATGCATTCAACGGGGTTATTTCGATGGAAACAAAGAACCCGTTTGTTCACCGCGGCTTGTCGGCAAGCGTGAAGTACGGCAGCCGGAATCTGGCAGAGACAGCTATTCGCTGGGCAGAGGCTTTCAAAAACAAGAAAGGAGAGTTTGCTTCAGCCCTGAAAGTGAACCTCTTTTACCTGCGTGCCGACGACTGGGAGGCACAGAACTATTCGCCTGTGGATGGCAGTGACTCGGGTGCCGACAATCCGGGCCGTTTCGATGCCGTGAATATCTATGGCGACGAGTACTATTCACTCAGCGATTTTTCGGACCCGGCCAACCTGTCACAAAGCCGCGCTGGTCTGGGTGTGTTTCACCGGACGGGCTACAGGGAGGAAGACCTCGTTGATTACAATACGAAAAACCTGAAAGCGGGTATGGCGTACCACATACGAACGAAGCCTTCGCTGGAGTACGATTCGCCCGAACTGATTATTGCGTCCAACTTCGGCAGCGGTACAACCGTATATCAGGGTGACAATCGTTTCAGTCTGAGGGGAATAAAATTTTTCCAGAACCGTCTCGAGTTCAGGAAAAAAGATAAATATTTCATCCGGATGTATGCCACCCATGAAGATGCCGGCAGGTCGTTTGACCCATATTTCACGGCTCTGCGCCTGCAGAGTGCCGTGAAGAGCGATGAAATATGGTCTAAGAACTATAACCGCTACTGGGGCGACGAAATCTATCCGCAGATGCGCCAGGCAGGTTACCCCGACCCACAGGTCATTTTCGTGGATACCTTCCCGTTTGTAGTACTTAATTATACAGCCAACGAGGAGTGGATCAGGAATAATCAGGACAAGCTTGCCGAGTGGCATCAGGTGGTGGAGCAACTGGCCAATCAGGCTGATCCGCAGGAGGCTTCCACGAGGGCATTTCTTGTGCCGGGCACTCCCGAGTTCCAGCAGGAGTTCGACAGAATAACTTCGCTGAAATCAACAGAGGGCGGTACCAGATTTTACGACAAGTCGGCACTTTACCATGTGAACGGAGAACACCGTTTCACCCCGAAATGGACAGACGAAATACGCATTGGCGCTTCGGGCAGGCTGTACACCCCCAACTCCCAGGGAACCATCTTCAAGGATACGGCAGGTACAGAGCCTATCAGGAATATGGAGTTCGGTATATATGCAGGTATTGAGAAGAAACTCTTCGATGATCGCGTTATCACGAACCTGACCGCCCGGGTTGACAAAAACCAGAACTTTAACTGGGTATCCACTCCGGCTGCTTCGGTAGTGTGGAAGCCCAAAGACAATAACTATCTGCGCCTGTCCTTCTCGTCGGCTGTCAGAAATCCGACGTTAACCGATCAGTACCTGAACCTGAATGTAGGTCGTGCCACCCTGCTGGGTAACCTCGAAGGGTTTTACGATCTGATTACCGTGGAATCGTTCAGAAAATATCTCGATGATTATACCCCTGTGGTGCGGTTCGATGCTGCACCAATTCAGCCGGAAAAGGTGAAGACATTTGAGGCGGGTTACCGTACTACTCTTTTTGACCGGCTCTATGTTGATGCTGGCTATTATTTCAGTATCTACAATGACTTCATCGGCTACAATATCGGCATTGACTCCGATTTTGATCCACAGACCGGTTTCCCGATCAATACCAGGGTTTACAGGGTGGCTGCCAATTCGACGAATGAAGTGACCACGCAGGGACTGGCTGTGGGTCTGAACTATTATTTTTCGAAGTACTATATGCTGGCTGGTAATTACTCCTGGAACCGTCTGAACAAGACCTTTGCCGACGACCCGATCATTCCTGCATTCAACACACCCGAGCACAAGTATAACATCAGTCTCTCGGGCAGAGACGTTCCGGTAAACCTTGGTTTTGCCCGTTTGAAAAAAACAGGCTTCAATATCACCTACAAATGGATAGAGGGTTTCACCTTTGAGGGTTCTCCGCAGTTTACAGGCAGGATACCTACCTATGATCTGCTGGACGCACAGGTAAATGCTACCTTCGACGAAATCAACACGACAATAAAAATAGGAGCATCCAACATTCTGAACAATCAGGTGGCTCAGACATACGGCGGGCCGCGAATCGGAACTATGGCCTATGCCACCATTCTGTACGATTTTTCAAAAAAATGATTCTCCTTTCTCGCAATTGATTTATAAACCAACCACTTTTATCATGAAGCAATTCAAACTACTCCTGTTTTTTTGCCTCGCATTCGTTGTTTCGGCAAGCGCACAGCGCCGCTACTTCGACGAGGTGTTTTCCAGCGTTAAGGTGACGGAGTCAGTTACTTATGGCGTAAATGCCACGGTACTCTATCTGTCTCCTCCGCCAAACGGTCTGGGTCAGGCTATCCCGGAAGCCCTCCGCTGCGATATTTATGAGCCGGAAGGCGACGATCCGAACGTGAATCGCCCCCTCGTCATCATGCTGCACTCCGGTAACTTCCTGCCCCCGCTGGTGAACGGCGGTTGCACGGGTACCAGAAAAGACGCCTCTGACGTGGAAATGGCCAAACGCCTTGCCAAAATGGGTTATGTTGTTGCCTGCGCAGACTATCGTCTGGGCTGGAACCCCATTGCCGGTACACAGACCGAGCGCGTTTACACGCTCATTAATGCTGCCTACCGCGGTGTACAGGACTCCCGTACCTGCGTGCGTTTCTTCCGCAAATCTGTAGCTGAGTCAGGCAACCCGTTCAAAATTGACACCGACAAAATCACTATGTGGGGTATCGGCACCGGCGGCTATATTTCTCTGGCCTCTGCCACACTTGATACTATCACCGACACGTATATCCCCAAGTTCCTGACTCCTCAGGGCCCTATGGTGATCGAACTGCTTAGTGGTGATATCAATGCCACAAAAGTGGGTCGCAATCCCGGTATCCCCGACCTGCCTTACCCGGCTGGTGATACGCTTTGCTACCCCAACCACCTGGGATACAGCTCCAGCTTCGCCATGGGTGTGAACCTTGGTGGTGCCCTGGGCGATTCCAGCTGGATTGATTCCGGCGACCTGCCGTTTATCTCTTTCCACAACCCGAGCGATCCGTTCGCTCCGTGCGATCTCGGTGTGGTACTTGTTCCGCCACCGCTGAACCTCCCGGTTGTGGAAGTTTCCGGCAGCTGTGGCGCTCAGCCCATGTTTACTGCTGCTGGTGTACAAAGTCCGCTCTACAATGCCAATTTCGACGATTTACTCTCTCAGAAGGCACGCACACTCAACGGCAATCTGGAAGGTTTCTATCCTTTCCTCGGCAACGACTCCAGCCCGTGGGCATTCTCTGCCAGTTCTAACCCGTACAACCTGACAACTGACCCGGGCTGCGAAACACTGGCTGCCACGCACGACTCCTACATTGATACAGTAATGCGCTACTTCGCTCCGCGTGCCTGCGCTGTACTGGGTCTTTCTGCCGACTGCCAGCTGGTGAACACCAAAGAACTTTCTTCCAGCCAGGTAGGTATGTCGCTCGCACCAAACCCAGCTTCCGATTACTTCATCCTGAAAACAGATGCCCGTTATGAAATGACCCGCATCGAACTGGTTGATATCGCAGGTCGCGTTTGTGCAACTTATCAGGACATGAACAGCAGCCGTTTTGAAGTGCGCAGGAACAATCTCGCTCCTGGTGTTTACTTCGCCCGCGTACAGTTCAAAGAAGGAACTGTTACCCAAAAAGTGATACTTAACTAACCTTTGAGTCTTAAAGTCGCGTATCTGTAACAGTTACGCAGGAAGCCGCCTGTTTTTACAGGCGGCTTCTGCTTTTTTTGCCGTTACTTTGCAGCACGAATGAAAGTAGTTATTCCCGTCGCAGGCGCGGGTATGCGTCTGCGGCCGCATACCTACACACAACCCAAACCGCTGGTACCCGTAGCCGGCAAGCCCATTATTTGCTTTATCATAGACAAGCTCAGGGCGGCTGGTCTTACCGACTTCGTTTTTGTTATCGGATATCTCGGCGATAAGATAAAGGGCTTTATACAAGAAACATACCCCAATCTGAACGCCGAATTTGTTTGCCAGGAAAACCGGGAAGGATCCGCACATGCTATCGCAACAGCACGGGAGCTTATCAAGGATGAAGATGAAATATTTATAGCCTTCGGAGATACTATATTCGAAGTGGACCTCGAACAGATGCTTTCCTGTGAGTATTCCTGTATTGGCGTCAAAAAAGTGACAGACCCCCGCGAGTTCGGCGTCGCCGAATACGGAGATGACGGAATGATTCAGCGGGTCGTTGAAAAGCCGCGTATCCCGAAATCCAATATGGCCATCGTAGGCCTCTATAAAATCAGGGAAATAAAGGATCTGCTCGACTCTATTGACTACTTGATCAAAAATGATATACGTACGGTTGGTGAATACCAGCTCACCGATGCCTTGCAGTTTATGATTGATCAGGGCATAGAATTCAAGGCTATTCCGGTAAATAACTGGTTCGACTGCGGCAGAAAAGATGTGCTGCTCGAAACCAATGCTGTCCTTCTTGACCAGCGATTCAGACAACCATCGGGTGGCGGACAACTTCCCGTTTTCCAAAATACCATATTCATACAACCCGTGGCCGTCGGACAAAACTGTACTATCAGCAACAGTATCATCGGTCCGCACGTAACTATCGGCGATAATGCTACAATTCACCGTTCCATTGTGCAGGACAGTATTGTGGGTAATTTTGCCGCACTCGACGAGGTGGTGCTGAAGCACTCCGTCATTGGCAGCGACGCCAGTATCAAGGGAATACAGCTCAGCCTGAACATCGGCGATAATACCGAGATTGATTTTGACTGATGGTTACAGTTTGAGTTTTTTTTAACATAAATAACTCAACCTTTCAGGCACTGTGTTTGTCTTGAAAGTGCAGCATCTGACTTGAGTTACAGTTCATTCTAAAACCGGAATTGTTTCCGGCCAGACTAAATTATGGAAAAGGTTAAATGCCTCATTATCGGTTCCGGTCCAGCCGGATATACCGCTGCAATCTACGCTGCCCGTGCCGGTCTCTCCCCGGTACTCTACACTGGTCCTCAGCCGGGTGGCCAGCTTATCACCACCAACGACGTGGAGAACTACCCGGGTTACCCGGAAGGGCGTATGGGCCCTGAAATGATGGAAGATTTCAGAAAACAGGCTGAACGTTTCGACACCAGTATCAGGAATGAAATGATCAACAAGGTGGATTTCACCGGACCCGTTCACAAAGCCTGGTCGGAAAGCGGACACGAAATTCATGCCAGTACGGTCATTATTGCTACCGGAGCCAGCGCCAAATGGCTGAGAATACCGGGCGAACACGAGCTCGAAAACAAAGGTGTATCCGCCTGCGCTGTCTGCGACGGATTCTTCTACCGCCGCCAGAAAGTAGCCGTGGTGGGCGGTGGCGATACGGCTGCCGAAGAAGCTACCTACCTCTCCAAAATATGCTCCGAAGTGCACCTGATCGTACGCCGCGATGAAATGCGTGCCTCCAAAATTATGCAGGAACGGGTACTCAATACTCCCAATATTACTGTTCACTGGAACAGTGCTCCGGTAGAGGTGCTCGGTACCGACGGAGTGGAAGGCGTAAGACTTCAGGATACAAAAACCGGGGAGGAACGCGTGCTGGAAATTACCGGGTTTTTCGTAGCCATCGGCCATAAACCCAATACGGATGTGTTCAATGGCTGGATAACCCTCGACGATACAGGGTATATTGTTACTCAGCCCGGCCGCAGTTTTACCAATATTCCGGGGGTATTCGCCTGTGGTGATGTGCAGGACAGAATTTATCGTCAGGCAGTAACCGCCGCCGGTTCAGGCTGCATGGCGGCACTGGATGCCGAGAGGTACCTTGTGGAACACGGAATGTAACTTTCCGGCGAGTATCGTCCGTAGTATGATGGCGGGAACCTTTCGAATGCTTCGGGGGCTCCCGCCATTGTTGTTTATTTCGTTGATTATATCCGACAAACAGGTGGATAATTCCAAGGCCATATCTGTTTCTCCGGGATGTTCTTGCTACCTTTGTTATACATCATCAGTTAGAATAAATGACCTTATGAATTTAAACTCGCAAACCACTCCCGAAGCAGTCTCAACCGATAACCGGATTCTTTTGAAGTCACACGCCAGGTTCTTCATCGTTCCTGCTGCAATCTCGTGTTTGCTGCTTGCCGCCGTCAGTATTGTCATTTTTATGAATATCGAAGTGCCTGACAGTTTTTCGGCTGAAATACTCATGGGATTAGTCCCGCTCTTGTTTTTGGTCCGAATCGTCTGGCAGATTCCGGATTACATCAAGGCTCCCGAGTATGTTCTGATAGATTTTGAAAACCGGACGCTGACCGTCAATCCCGGAAAACCGGATGCAAGAGAGATTTCATTCAGGGATATTCTCCGAATGAAATATTCCAGCAACCTGTATCTCTTTGCCACGGCCCATAATTTTTATCTGAAACTGGCCACTGGTTCGATGACGACGCCACTTCTGATTGCCATGAGAAGCGACCCCATGTCTAACGCCCTGTATTTTACCCTGCAGAACAAAGGAGGAATTGAAATGCGGCAGGACGGTATTGCGGCCTCTGTCCGACCAAAAAACAGATCAACAGGCAGTGAACCGGATCTGCAGGGGATGGCCGCCGACCCTGCGTTGATTGCCGTTAACTCCGTTCGATATGCTCATTCCATCCTTTCGGTGGGAAGGGCAGGAGTTTTGGCTGTTTTTGTTTTTGCCATGCTTCAATTGCTTTCGACGTGGGTTCTGGCGCTGGTCATCATCGGTTGCCTTGTGATTCTGGTTATATATTCACGCAGATTATTCCAGAAATACTTAATCAGCCTCTGGAATAACAAAAAGATAGTATTTGACCCGACAAACAGGGTAATCAACGAGTATGCGGGCAGCAAAACGAATCAGATACATTTTGATGATATTGATTATATCCGCTTTGAAGCCAGCTCTGCGCTTTCTTCAAAATATACGGATTATCTCTTCTGGATCAGGCCGAAGGGTTTCCGGGAGCGTCCGCTTTTCGCCGTGACGGAAGACGCGGCAGCTACCGAGTACTATTTTATCCTGCAGAACGAGCTCGGAATTCCAATGCGTCAGGATTGACCAACTCTTTGCTACCTTTGTGCCCGGTTAAGCCGCCCCCGGGGCCGGCGCCCATTCCTCACCAGTTAAAATCAATCATTCAATATGGTAATCGGTGTACCAAAAGAGATTAAAAGCAATGAAAACCGCGTTGCCCTCACGCCCGCAGGTGCGATGGAGTTTACCCGAAGGGGCCATCAGGTGTTCGTACAAAGTATAGCCGGTGTAGGTTCCGGCTTTGAAGACCGCGACTACGAAGAGGCCGGTGCCACTATTCTGACCACGGCCGACGAGGTGTGGGCAAAGGCTGAAATGATTATCAAGGTCAAGGAGCCCATTGCTGAAGAATACGCACGCTGCCGTCCCGATCAGCTGATTTTCACCTATTTCCACTTTGCATCCAGCGAGGAACTCACGCATGCCATGATAAAAAGCAATGCCGTGTGCCTTGCCTACGAAACAGTGGAAACAAAAGACCGTCAACTTCCATTGCTCATTCCAATGTCGGAAGTAGCAGGTCGTATGGCCATCCAGGAAGGTGCCAAGTATCTGGAGAAACCCGTCAAGGGCCGTGGCGTCCTGCTGGGCGGTGTACCCGGTGTGCCTCCCGGAAAGGTGCTTGTTATTGGTGGCGGTATTGTGGGTACTCAGGCGGCAAAAATGGCGGCCGGACTCGGCGCCATGGTAACTATCCTTGATACCAGTTTGCCACGTATGCGCTACCTCAGCGATGTGATGCCGGCCAATGTTATTACTGAGTATTCCAATGAATATAACATACGCCGCCTGATCCAGACGCATGATCTGGTGATAGGCGCGGTACTGCTTCCCGGAGCCAAGGCTCCAAAACTCATCCGCCGCGATATGCTCAAACTCATGCGCCCCGGTACGGTTATCGTGGACGTAGCGGTGGATCAGGGTGGTTGTGTGGAAACAACCAAACCTACCACACACGCAGATCCTACCTTCATTATTGACGATGTGGTGCACTACTGCGTGGCCAATATGCCGGGAGCTGTACCTTTCACGTCAACGGTGGCACTTACCAACGCGACGCTCCCCTACGCTATTCAACTGGCCGAAAAGGGCTGGAAAAAGGCTTGTCAGGATAATCAGGAGCTGAAGCTGGGGCTCAACGTGGTGAATGGTCAGGTAGTTTACAGTGGTGTGGCGGAAGCATTCAATCTTCCGCTGGTTTCTGTGGAAAAAGTGCTCTGAGTTCGCCGGGTTGGCGGTGTGGAATACAGATAAATCAAACTGAAAAATTGTATTAGCATGAAAAGGTTAGTCTCAATACTCCTCTTTTTCTGCCTGCTGTTCCGCGTACTGCCGGCTCAGGTTACCTGTGATCCCGTTTTCCCGAACGTGGACGACAACGTGACAATCTATTACAACGCCACTCAGGGTAATGGTGCCCTGAGTGGCGTTTCTCCCGTGTACGCGCACCTGGGCGTGATCACCAGTCTGAGCTCGGGTCCTTCCGACTGGAAACACGTGGCAACTACCTGGGCTGTGAATAACGCAGCGGCCACCATGACGAATGTTTCGCCCAACGTATGGAGTAAAACTTTCAATATCCGCACGTTTTTCGGTATCGGAGCCAATGAAACGGTACTAAAACTGGCATTTGTTTTCCGGAATGCCAATGGCAGTATCGTTGGCCGCGCCAGCGACGGCTCGGATATGTTCTACAACGTGTACCCGGACAATGCGCCCCTGCAGACGCTGATGCTGGAGCCGGTAAATCTGTCCCAGATTACCAGTCTGAATGCCCAGATCAATGTCAGGGTGGCTGCCTCCAAGCCGTCCACCATGACGCTGTACGATAATGGAGCCGTCGTTTCCTCACAGGCCAATACGGAGCTATTGCAGAAAACACTGACGGTTTCAACCGGTGGTTTTCACCAGGTTTATGCTGTGGCAGTAGCCGGCAATGAACGCGACACAGCCTCTTTCACCTATATTGTGCCGGACAATCTGCCCGTACAGGATCCGCCCGCAGGCTCCAAAAACGGTATCACTCAACTCACCACGGGCAGTGTACGCCTGTCGCTGTACGCCCCGGGCAAGCAAATAGTGTATGTCATCGGTGACTTCAACGACTGGACACCCGCACCTTCATTCCAGATGCGAAAGAGCCTCGACGGGAATACGTTCTGGATTGATCTGCAAAATATTCCGCCCGGAGAACCGGTTCGTTTCCAGTATCTGGTGGATGGCGCCCTGCGTATCGCTGATCCGCTCAGCACACTCGTGCTGGATCCCTGGAATGATTCCTACATCCCTCCGTTTACTTATCCTGCTCTGCCAGCCTATCCTGTTGGTCGTACTTCGGGCATAGTTTCTGTGATCAAAACGGAAGTTCAGCCCTTTAACTGGCAAATTCAGAACTTCAACAAGCCTGAAAAGTCCGATCTGGTTATTTACGAACTGTTGATGCGCGACTTCATCAGTCGCCACGACTACCAGACACTGCTCGATACCCTCGACTACCTTGATAATCTGGGCGTAACAGCCATCGAGCTGATGCCGGTAAATGAGTTCGACGGGAATATAAGCTGGGGTTACAACCCGGCCTATCACAAGGCACTCGACAAATACTACGGAGATGCCGATGCACTGAAAATACTGATTGATGCCTGTCACCAGCGCGGGATAGCCGTTATTCTAGACGTGGTATTTAATCAGGCTACCGGCGCCAGTCCGCTGGCACAGCTCTACTGGGATGCCGCCAACAACAGGCCTGCCGCCAATAATCCGTGGCTGAACCCCACTGCCCGCCACGATTTCAATGTTTTCAATGATTTTAACCACGAGTCGGCTGCCACAAAATCGTATGTGAAAAATTGTGTGGAATACTGGATTACCGAGTTCAAGGTGGACGGATTCCGATTCGATTTGTCGAAGGGATTTACCCAGAAAAATACTGTTGGGAATACAGCAGCCTGGGGTGTTTACGATGCCTCCCGTATTTCCATACTGAAAGATTACGCTGATTTTATTTGGGATATTGACCCTGATTTTTACGTCATTCTGGAACATTTTGCCAACAATGACGAGGAAAAAGAGCTGGCTGAATACGGCATGATGCTCTGGGGTAATATGTGGGGCGCCTACAAGGAAACTGCACTGGGCTATACCACCTCCACCAATCTGGGAGGAATCAGTTATCAGCAGCGTGGCTGGTCGGTACCACATCTGGTGGGCTACATGGAAAGTCACGATGAGGAGCGTATTGCTTATGAACTGAAGACCTACGGCAACGCTATCCCCGCCTACAACCTTCGCACCCTGCCTGTGGGTATGCGCCGGATAGAGATGTTGAATAATATTTTTTACACCATCCCAGGTCCGAAGATGCTATGGCAGTTCGGCGAGGTTGGCTATGACTTCTCCAAGTTTCTCTGTGAAAACGGGGTACTTGATCCAGGGTGCAACGTATCTCCCAAGCCCATTCGCTGGGACTATTTCAACGACCCATGGCGCAGGCACCTGTACGATGCCACGGCCTCCCTGCTCCACCTCAGAAAGAGCCACGATGTTTTTGAAACCGGCAGTTTCCAGGCCAATCTGAACAGCGCACCTGTGCGAACCGTATTTCTCAACCACCCGGATATGAACGTGGCTGTTTTTGCCAACGTGGGTACAACGTCCAATTCCGTATTCAACCCTCCGTTTCAGCATACTGGTTACTGGTACGAATACTATACCGGCGATACGCTGCTGGTCACCTCCGGTGTTCCGGTTTCCTTCAGTCTGGCCCCGGGTGAGTACCGGCTTTATCTCGATAAAAAGGTAGAACTGCCACCGTACGTGACCCTTCCGGCCGGAGAACCGGCGGGTGCGACTGATTATTTCGCTGTTCAGCCCAATCCGGTTGCCGAACAGTTCATGGTTCGCTTCTCACTGAATGAAAGAACGGAAGTGTGGCTGGAGGCAAGAGATATGTCGGGTCGTGTAGTGGAAACACGGAATCTGGGAACCCTTTCCGAGGGAGAATACGAGACCCTGGTATCGTCGGCCGACTGGCCATCGGGTATATATCTGGCTACCCTGCGTGACGGTAAGGGAGGTTTTACGTCAAAAAAAATAGTCCGTTCGGTGGACTGAAAGAGAGCGGTGGAATCCTTGCCTTTGAGCGGGACCGCCGTCGTTCCACCCCGCACAGTCGAGGGTGTCCTCATATAAGGGGCGTGCTGACAAGGCGCGCCCCTGTTTTTCAGGACGCCTGCGGGGGCTGGAAACCTGTATTCGTCAGATTGTGCGGAATTCCCCGCCTCAGAATCCTTGCCGCTCCGCGCTGGTGGGCATGCCCGAATAATGGATGTGAACGATTTTCCAGTCGTTTCTGAATTTCTTCAATATCTGCCTGATTGATAGACATCCGGTAATTGCGCAGTATGTCGCCTATAGCTTCTCTGTCATCCCGCTCCTCAATTGCGGTACTCACGGTGCTATAAGATCCCGTTATTATGGCCAAAAACAGGAGAACGATGAATTTCCTAGTGAATAGAAGTGGTTGGTTAAATTCAACGGGAAAACGCTACGTATATCCGAGACCCGAAATCAGCATTTTTGCAAATGCCCCGGCCTTGCCATAGTCCAGTGCCTCATATTCCAGTCCCAGCACCCTCAGGTTATTGTAATATTCCCGGTGATGCTGATAATACATCCGCTCGCTCTGCAGGTACCAGGCCTTTTCTCCCAGCTTTTCAGCCAGAAACCACTTCTCCAGTAAACGTGCAGTCCGGCCATTCCCGTCGTTAAAAGGGTGGATTTTAACCATAACGAGGTGGATCATTGATGCATAATAGAATGATTCACCCGCAGACAGTTTTGCGCTGAGCAAATCATGTATGTCCGCAAATAGTTTCGACATTTCTTCCGATACAGAACCGGGATGCGCGGCGACATACTCAATACTCCCGTTGTCGGCAGCTACGTACATATTGCCGGTTCTGTATCTGCCTTGCCAGGTACCGGATAAAATATGGCTGCTGAGTATCCGGTGCGCCTGCTTCACATTTTCCTCGTTCAACTTGCTGCTCTGTGCAAACTGATAAGCTGCATACAGGTCGTCAATTTTTCTGGTATAATCGGGTAGAAAGGGGATGCTATCCCGTTTATGCCTGATATAACTGTCCAGCTCTATCTCTTCACCTTCTATTTTACTACTGAAAACGGATGCCACCGAAGTATAAAAGCTGAAATCAGGAGTGGATAACTCCGCATCATGCAGGGCGTCGAACAGCTCCACCAGATTTTCAGGTGCCGATGAAAGGTACTGTTTCAGCAAATCCGTTGGAACAAGACGTAGTAACATGATTGACGGGTATTATCTCTGGCGATTTTGAGGCACACGGATTCCAGTAGCGCCGGGGTATTCGGGATGCCCTAGCCCGTCAGTTGATCGAGTTTCTCCTCGGTCTGTCGAAGGCGCGTGCGACAGAAGGCGACGAGTGCAGCTGCGCGTTCCACTTTTTCGGTCAGTTGATCCACAGAAACTGACTCGGCCTGCAATTCGGCCACTATTTGCTGCAGCTCGTTCCAGGCTGTCTCGTAGGTTATTTCTTCCTGCTTTTTCATATTCCTGTTATCTGAGGTTTCTTTTCCAGCGCCGGTACAGGTCTCGGTACTGGCGCCATTTGTTCTCGTCAGGTTCCACCGTGTGCAGTACCGGACTTTCCTGCATGGCCTCTCCAATGTCGCTGTAGGCGCCTGCGGCCACGCCTGCAGCGTACGCAGCACCCGCAGCGCCGGTAGTGGATCTCAGTTCGATACGGGTATGTGCCATGCTTGCCAGTGTCTGCGTGAAAACGTCCGACTGAAACAGGTTGTCGGCGCCCACCCGCAACACTTTGATCGGGACTTCCATTTCCCGCATGGCCTCGATGCCATACATGAACGAACAGGCAATGCCTTCCAGTATGGCTCGGTAAAAATGACGGGCCTCATGCCGGTTGAACTGTATGCCTGAAAAAGTGGCTCCCGGATTTTTATTGCCAAGTATGCGTTCGGCGCCGTTACCAAAAGGGTGTACCAGCAGTCCGTCGGAACCCGCCGGCACAGTGGCAGCCATCTTTTCCAGCTCGTCGTAGGAATACGCCTGATGTCCGAATGATTGTCGCGCCCACCATCGGCTCGCTGCTGACGGCATAAACCACGCCAGAGGTGCCGCCGGTAGCAGCTACCTCTCCGGGTCTGAGTACGTTCAGAGCGAGGGCATTATTGGGCTGGTCGCCGGCTCTGTAACACACAGGGATACCGGCAGGAAGGCCTATCTCTTCACAGGCTTTTCCGGAGAGCACTCCCTGTCTGGAAAAAACCGGCACTATATCCGGCAAAATATCATCGGGAAAACCGAAATAACGCATCACTTCGGTAGCTACTTTTTCCTTCTGAAAGTCCCAGAGAATTCCTTCGGAGAGCCCGGTGATGGTAGTCGCCATTTCTCCGGTCATTCGGTAGGCGATATAGTCGCCCGGAAGCATGATTTTGTATATTTTCTCAAAAGTACGCGGCTGCCATTGTTTCACCCATGCCAGTTTGGAGGCGGTGAAATTGCCCGGTGAGTTCAGGTAGTGATTGAGGCAGTACGCTTCGCCGATGGTCTCAAACGCATTTTGACCCTGTGCGACGGCGCGACTGTCGCACCAGATAATCGCCGGCCGCAGAACCTGTCCGTCCTTGTCAACGCAAACCAGTCCGTGCATCTGATAGCCGATGCCGATACCGCCGATATCGCCTGCACGTGCGCCCGTTTGCGCGAGCAACTTCCGCGTAGCTTCACAGACTGCCCGCCACCAGTCCCCGGGATCCTGCTCCGCATAGTCGGCAGAGGGCGAGGAAATAGGCATTTCAGTTTCAGGATGCCGGGTTATACCCAGCACATGGCCGGTGCTAGTATCCACCAGCGCCGCCTTTACAGAAGAAGAACCAATGTCAAAACCGAGAAGAAGCATATCGCGAAGGTAGTAAAATATGTGTAAAATACAGTTTGTTTCAATTTTTTGCCCTGTTTTGCGTTTAATCTTCTGATTGTGGCCGTTTTTCTCTATAATTTTGCGGCCATTTTTAGCGGACCATGACTATTTCAAGCAATCAGCCAATGTCTATATCTCGTTCTGTATTTCAGAAACACTTTTTCCTGCTGTCGTTTCTTTCGGTAGCAGTTTCTTCTTTTGCTCAAAAGGCGGGTCTGGAGGTGACGCGCTGCAGCGCCATTGACCGCTCGGTGGGTGTGGTGAATGTCATGGCTGACTTCACTGGTCATCGGTATGCCGCCAATAAAAAAGGTGTTTTTCAGGTGAAGGCCAACGATCTGGCTACACCCGTCCCGGTAGAGCCCGGTACAATGAACGTGATGTCTTTCAGGGGCGGTAATGCCAATTATGCCTGGCCGGTTGAAAAATTCAAAGAACAGGTAACTACCCCCTGTACGGTCACAGCTGCCTGGTACGATCTGAAAACCCAGATGCTTTGGCTCGGTACTGATGAGGCCGGACTCATACAGTTTGCCACGCAGCCCGAGTTCAAAATGCTGCAGCAGTATCTGCCAGTGAACTCCAAACTCAAATCGCCCAATATCAGCACTATTTTTCAGGATGCCTCCGGCAGATTGTGGGTAGGCAATGAGGGCGGACTGATGTACGGTGCGCCCGGACGCTGGAAAGCGGCACTCAGCGGGTTCACGGCTGAACGCGTGCGCGAGTTCAACGGTGTCATTTATGTGCTTTCAGAGGGTGTTATTTCCAAGGCCCCGGGCGGTGAAAAGTGGTCTGATCTGCCCGTTGAAGACAAGTATATTGACGGAGATATCCGCGACTTTGATATTGATCCGACCGGAAAACTCTGGCTGCTCTCCGGTATTGTTACCAGGCATGATATGACCGAAGATACGTACGATACCTTCGGCGGTTCCGAGTACTACACCAGTGAGTACGGTACTTGTCTTGCTGTTGATCAGGATGGCGCCGTATGGATAGGAACCAGCGACAAGGGCCTTTACAGCATTGACAAGGCCTCCAATCTGGTGCTGAATCTTGAACTGGCTGCCCCTATCAGTTGCGAAGGAAACGGCCGTGATGCAGCGCTTTCTGCGAAGGTAACCGGCGGTACACCGCCCTTCACATATAACTGGAATGCCGGACTGGCTGGTGACCGTCCCGCAGGCCTTGGGGCAGGTACTTATCTGGTAACGGTAACCGACAGCAAAGGTATCAGCCGGACAGCCGAAAGGGTGATTGCCGACAACAGACTCAAACTCAAGGTTCGCCAGAAAAAACCCGCCAGCTCGGCTACCGCTGCCGATGGTTCCGCCGAGGTGGATATCGCTACCAATGCCAGCGGTATCGTTATTACCTGGGATAATGGAGAAAACAAAGTACAAGCTACTCAACTTACTCCCGGTGAACATAAAGTAACGGTAGCTGACCCCAAAGGCTGTACCATGACGCTCACGGTTACAATTACGGTTCAGGGGCAGGCACTTCAGGCCGACCTGAAACTGGAGAGCAATATTCAGTGTGCCGGACAAACCGGATTGGTGACTGCCAAAGTTACCGGCGGTAAAACACCTTATCAGTATGCCTGGAGCAATCCTTCTTACAAGGGCGACAGGGCAACTGTTCAGGCGGGTGACTATTCGCTCACTGTCACTGACGCAGCCGGGGCCACTGTTACCGCAGAGATATCGGTGGGAGAACCGGCAGCACTCGGCCTCACCGCCGTCGTACAGGGCGTCGCATCTGCCGGCGGTGCCGACGGCAAGGCTATTGCACAGGCCAAGGGAGGTACCGGAATTTACACATTCAAGTGGGACAGCGGTGAAACCACTTTCAATGCCGTGAAACTGACAGAGGGCAATCATACGGTCACCGCCACGGATGCCAATGGTTGTGTTGCCACTGCCACGGTAAAAATTGATGCCAAAGTGGATGCGTTTGCTGTTATTCTCCGGGAAGCACGCCCTGTTCGCTGCTATGGCGAAAAAACAAACCTGACGGTAGCTGCGGTAGGTGGCAAAACGCCCTACAAGGAGTACAAATGGTCGCCTGCCATCAAGTTGTCTGATGGCGTGGGCGCCGGTACATACTCGGTTACTGCTACAGATGCCGCCGGCACTACAGCTACTGCCACTATTGTGATAAAAGAACCAAAGAAACTCACAGTATCCACGCTTCTCCAGTCGGGTACGAGTCCCGGCAAAGCTGATGGCAAAGCACTGGCAATTGTGGAAGGCGGAACAGGCTCCATGTTCTTCCGTTGGGACAACTCGGAGGCCACCGCAGCCACCAATGAACTGACACCCGGATTACACTATGTGACAGTCACCGATGAGAACGCCTGTACGCAAACTGCTTCAGTTTTTATTCCGGAAGGTATAGACCCGCTTAAGGTTACCCTGAATGAACGTGACCGGATCAAGTGCTCCGGTGGCAAAGCGGTGCTCGAAGTGAAGGCCTCCGGCGGCAAGGAACCGTACCAGTATGTGTGGAGTGTGTCTTCAGTAAAGGGTACCAATCCTGCTGTTGCAGCCGGCGATTATATGCTTACCGTAACGGATGGATCCGGCACTACCGTTTCTGCCAGCGTCAGTGTAAAACAGCCTGATCTGCTCGCGGCCACTGTCACAGTTAATGCTCCTGCAGGTATTGGCGCTTCCGATGGCAAGGCCACTGTTGATATCACCGGTGGTACCACACCTTACAAAATCAGCTGGGATAACGGAGAAGATGCCCGCGAGGCATCCCGGCTTTCCGCTGGCAGGCATACGGTTTCTGTGACCGATGCCAATGCCTGCGCCGCCACGGCCACGGTCGTCGTCACTGAAAATATTCTCCCCTTGTCTGTGGTCGTGCGTGAAACGACACCGATAAAATGTCCGGGTGAGAAAGCGGGACTTGAGGTCAGCGTCACTGGAGGAAAGAGTCCGTTCCGGTATGTATGGAGTGTTCCCTCGCTCGCGGGTGAGCGCACGAGCGCCCCTGCGGGAACGTACAGTGTTACCCTCACCGATGCCGCGGGTACCACCGCCTCGGCTGCGATCCAGGTCAGTCAGCCGGCTCAACTCGCTGTGGTGGCTACTGCCACCTCTCCGGCAGGCGTGGGTGCTTCCGATGGCAAGGCTACTGTTACTGCCACCGGAGGAACAGCGCCTTACACTTTCAGCTGGAGCAGCGGTGAAACTGGCGCTTCTGCCGCCAGATTGTCGGACGGCAAACATGGCGTCACGGCTACCGATGCCAATGGCTGTGCAGCTGCCGCCTCGCTGGAGATAACAGAAAATATTCTGCCGCTTGCTACTTCCGTTTCCGAAACGGTCAATATCAAATGTGCCGGCCAAAAGGCATCACTGGAGGTGAAAATATCCGGAGGCAAGGGTCCGTTCAAATATGTCTGGAATACGCCGTCGGTTACAGGTGCCAGTCCGGGTGTGAGTGCAGGAGAATATACCGTGACCGTGACTGATGCGGTGGGAACCACTGCTTCCGCTTCCGTCAAAATAAATCAGCCAGCCCAGCTCACTATTTCGGCTTCGATGAAGAGTCCGGCCGGTATGGGCGCTGCCGATGGCAAGGCACTGGCAAAAATCAATGGCGGAACGGAGCCATATTCCATCATCTGGAGCAATGGTGAAACCACTGCGGAAGCCACTGCGCTGAAATCCGGGGCACACACCGTCACGGTCACGGATGCCAACAGCTGCACTGCAGCCACCGGCCTCGGTATAGACGAAAATATCCCCCCGCTCACAATCAGTCTGGCTGAAATAGTAGCTCCCCGCTGTGCGGGTGATAAAACCACGCTGTCTGCCGATGTGAACGGCGGTAAAAAACCTTACAAGTTTGTCTGGAGCGATCCAGGTATTGAATCCGGGAAGCCCGTACTCCTGTCAACAGGCATGTACGGATTCACGGTCACGGATGCCACGGGAAATACGGCCAGCAGCTCTATCAGCGTGAAGATGCCCGCCCAGCTTTCCGCGGCTGTCGAGGTACAGGCACCGGCCAGCACCGGTGGCACCGACGGAAAAGCCACGCTGAAAGCCACGGGCGGAGTGCAGCCCTTTACATTCTCCTGGAGCAGCGGCGAAACAACCGCCGCCGCCGCCGCACTTCCCCCCGGAAAACAAAGTGTCACGGTCACCGATGCCAACGGATGCGTGGCTGCCACCACTTTTGAAATTCGGGAGAATATACTGGTACTCACAGCTACCCTCACCGAGGAAAAATCCATCAAGTGCGCCGGTGACAAGGCTGCGCTTCGTGTGAAAGTAACCGGTGGCAAAGGGCCCTTCACTTACGCCTGGAACAATCCGGCAGCCACCGGCGATATACCGTCGGATCTCGATGCAGGAAACTACACCGTGACGGTCACTGATGTCAAGGGCGCTACGAAAACAGCTTCGGTGACGCTGAAAGCCGTTACACCACTGGAGGTCACTCTTGTCCGCAATATTGGTGCAACCAGTGAGCGCAACAGTGATGGGAAGGCCGAGTTGAGCGTGAAAGGCGGTACGCCCAGGTACTCCATTATCTGGGATACCAAACAGACCGGATTGTCGGCTCCCAAACTGGCGCTCGGCAAACACAGCGTGACGGTCACCGATGCCAATGGATGTACAAAGACCATTGACTTCGAAACAGAAAAGCGCATACTTCCCGAACTCACCGGCTCTTTGGAAAATGGCCAGACGATCCGGATGCGCCTGCTGAATTTCGATACCGACAGTTCCACCATCAAGCCGGAAGCGCTGCCCATGCTCGACGAGTTATTCGATTTCATGACAGAAAACAGTGCTGTGATGATTGAAATAGCCGGGCATACCAATAACCTGCCCAGCGATACTTTTGCCGACCAACTGTCAACCGCCCGTGCCAAAGCCGTGGCCGATTACCTGGCAGCCAAGGGGATAGATTCAAAGCGACTCGTCTATAAAGGATACGGGAAACGCCTGCCGCTGGTGCCGAATACATCGGCGGAAGGCCGGAAGACAAACCAGCGGGTGGAGATAAAGATTTTGAAGGTGAAGGGGTAGCCTAAAACCTGATCAATACCAGCCGCAACTTGTTCCTGAATTCCGATGGTACCAGTGTCTCCGTGGCACTCAGTTGTATGGCATCTCTGAAGCGCAGGCGCAGGCTCTGGTTCACGGTATTCAGCAGGCCATTTCTGTCGAAAGCACCCGTTGGCGAAAGGATATATTCGCTGCAGGTGTTCTCGTATTTGATTTCATCGTTGAAGAGAAAATGCAGGTTTCCGGCACTCCGGTGCAGAAAATAGGATGAAAAAACGCCTTCATCGTCCTGTGAATACTGCTTTTTGTGCAAAACCGAGTTCCAGTGTGTCTTGCCGTCCGGATTGAAGGCCCACACAAACATGTCGTCGTAGTAATAGTCAATTACCAGGCGGGTGCCTTCGCGCATGAATCCCCGGCCGGCTACGGTGCCGCGCTGCACTTCGTGATGCCGCTCCGCTATCAGCAGGGCTCCCCCGTCGCGCCGGAGTATCACATCGCGTATGTCGGTGTCGCTGATGCCCCGTGTATTTTCTTCCACGTCTTTTTGGCGCAGTATTGAAACGAACTTGTCGTCGAAAACTTCGTACTGTATGGTATGCGCACCTCCGTCGAAGGGTACGCTGATGTACATCACACCGTTGGCTCTGCTTCGAAGTTTATCGCCCCAGAGCCCGACTCCGGTGAGTCTCTTGTTCTGATTGTCCACCTGGTACATAGTTTCCAGTGTGGAGTATTCGCCCATTTTTACCGTATAAACCTGATCCCCTGTCGAGTTGATGCGCAGGATGCTCAGGAAGTGGTTGTCGAGTTTGTTGCGCCGGTTATTTCGTTCTACAACGTAAAACAAATCACCATCGTTACCAAGCGACATTTCCCAGGGATCCGGATCATACCGGTCGCTCTGTTCCAGCGTGATGGTTTTGTCCCACAACAGGATCATCTTGTCTGTTCGGAAACAGGTAAGTTGCAGTTTGCCCGGTTCTGCATCGTTGAAAACCAGCATGCAGTTTCTGTCTTCACTGCGCACCAGGTGAAGGGAGGGTGGTGAAAACACCTGTTCGCCGTAGTCTTTGACGGTGAGTGTATCAATCAGATTGGCACCGGGATCGTACTTGTGCACGCGCAGATACACGCGACCGCGGCGCCTGATTTTGTGAACTACGGAAAAGTCATTTTTCCCTGCTGTTACCGATAGTACCTGAATGCCTCTGTGGTCGAGATCTTCCAGTTGTTTGCTCCAGGAAAGATGCATCTGGCCGTCAAAAGCCTGTACTTCAAAGTTGTCGTAGCGGTCGCGAAACAGCAAAACCCGGTCGCGAAGACGCCCGATCAGGTCGTATCCATAGTCATTTCTGATGGGCAAAGGGTCGGAAATAAGGGCACCCTGAGCGCATAAAAGACTGTTTATGAATAAGTTGAAGGTGAATAACAAAGTTCTGCTTCGCATGGTATAACAGGTTTTCGATTGTCCAAAATTAGGCCGAATTTTGCAACCATGAAAATTCTGATTATAAACGGCCCGAATCTGAACCTGCTCGGCCGTCGGGAACCCGGTATTTATGGCAGCAAATCCTTTGAGGATTACCTGTCCGAACTGCATACGCTCTTCCCTGAAACGGATATTTCCTGCTTTCAGAGTAATCATGAAGGGGCTATTATTGATAAACTCCATGAGGCCGGTTTCTCTGCCGATGGTATTGTGCTGAATGCAGGTGCTCTCACACATACTTCTATCGCGCTGGCCGATGCTGTTGCTGCCATACCGGCACCTGTGATTGAGGTACACATCAGTAATGTGCACGCACGCGAGGAGTTCCGCAGGCACTCGTTCATTGCCGCGAAATGTGCGGGCAGTATTACGGGTCTGGGCCTCGATGGCTACCGGCTGGCGTTGTCGTATTTCATCGGCCGGGGAAGGTGAAACTGCTGAATGTACATACGCATTATCCGTCCGGTAGCCACGCCGCAGATGAAATTGTGAATCTGAGGCCCGGCGAATATTCAGGCGTATTGCCCCGCCTGTACTCGGCCGGACTGCATCCGTGGTTTCTGCGTGAAGCATCCCTGGAGTCAGATCTGGAATGGCTACACGCTTGTGCCCCGGGCGCCGTTGCCATCGGAGAGGCCGGCCTCGACAAGCTTGTCAATACCCCTGCCGACTTGCAGATGGCCGCGTTCAGGGCTTGTATTACCGTTTCTGAGCAAACCGGCAAGCCCCTGATTATCCACTGTGTAAAGGCCTATGAGGCTGTTATTGCTGTCAAGAAAAATCTGAAACCGGTACAGCCCTGGATTATTCACGGTTTCGACAAGCACCCGCAGACTGCTGCAGAACTGCTCAGAGCGGGTTGTTACCTGTCTTTCGGCAAGGCCTTGTTTAATGATCGCAGCCACGCAGCCCGTTCGCTTCAGAGTGTTCCCGCCGACCGTTTTTTCCTGGAAACCGACGATGCGCGGGATCTGACTATTGAGGCTGTTTATACCCGTGCCGCTCGGATTCGCGGGGTAACACAGGAGGAAATGACCACTGGGGGAGTTCGACCTGACAGTATATTCAGGCTGTAATACGGCATTAATCCGGCACTTGACGACAATTTTCCGCTTTGATGCCAATATCATAACACTGGGGTATATCTTTGCTTCAAACAAAATAATATGCGCCTGTTTTTTCCGCTGCTGTTTCTTCTGCCCCTGTTTTCTTCCGCTCAGGTGGGATTCACCTCCTCCAATCTGCCCATTGTTATTATAAACACCAATGGTCAATATATACCCGATGAACCGAAGATTACAGCGCAGATGCAGGTGATTTATAACGGCCCCGGCGTGCGGAATAACCTGAGCGATCCGCCCCAGCACTTTAATGGCCTGATTGGTATCGAGATGCGCGGAAGCTCATCCTCCGATTTGTCGGAAAAAAAGCCTTATGCAGTGGAAATACGCGATACCGAGGGCAACGACCTGGATTTTCCGCTGCTTGGAATGCCGGAGGAGTCCGACTGGGCCTTTATTGCGCCTTACAGTGACAAAACCCTGTTGCGCGATGCACTTATTTACGAACTGGCCCGGCGTATTATGCCCTGGGCGCCCCGCACCCGTTTCGTAGAACTCATACTGAATGGCAAATATGAGGGCGTTTACACAGTTACCGAGCGTATCAAACGCGGGAGTGACAGGGTTGATATT
Source organism: Saprospiraceae bacterium (assembly GCA_021298575.1). Taxonomy (GTDB): domain Bacteria; phylum Bacteroidota; class Bacteroidia; order Chitinophagales; family Saprospiraceae; genus M3007. The sequence goes on from JAJTFM010000032.1 coordinate 27,029, forward strand.
TCTAACCTGGAGCCCGACGAGACAACCGGAAATGACCTGACTGGCGGTTATATCGTCAAAATTGACAAAATAGAGGGTACCCCGTCGCCAAACTGGATTTCACCCTACCCGGTGGCAGCCAATGCCTGGCAGCGCACCACCTGGCAGCTCCACTACCCTAAAGCAGAGGACGCACAACCCGAGCAGGTGAACTATATACAGTCGTGGATTACACAATTTGAATCAGCTACTTTCGGACCCGATTTCGCTGATCCCGAAAAAGGCTTCAGGAAATATGTTGACGTGCCGTCTTTCATTGATTTTACACTCCTCAATGAACTGGCCAAAAATGTGGATGGGTACCGTATCAGTACTTATCTGCACAAGGACCGCGATGATAAAGATCCTCTGCTCCACGCAGGCCCTGTATGGGATTTCAATATCGCTTTCGGAAATGCCAATTACTGTAACGCCGAGCAGCCTTATGGCTGGCAGATTATTGACATGAACTTCGTCTGCGGAGGCGATGGCTGGCTGAATCACTTCTTCTGGACCCGGATGTGGCAGGACCCAAAGTATAAAAAACAGCTTCGCGATCGCTGGTTCGAGTTGAGGAAAGATGCCCTGAGCGACGAAGCCATCTACGGGGTACTCGACTCGCTCAGTCAGGTGCTGCAGGAAAGTCAGTACCGGAATTTCCAGCGCTGGCCTATACTTAACGTCTGGATATGGCCCAACTACTATTGCTGTGGCTCCTACAACGGCCACATCAATTACCTGCGCGACTGGATCAGGCAGCGCCTGGCGTGGATGGACAGGGCCTCCGGGGAGCTGTATCTGGGTGAGTATGTCGAGAAAGACCGCTTTGATACGCAGATTTTCCCCAGTCCTTCACTGGGGAAAGATATTAACTTCCGCATGTACCTGCACGCGCGCGACTTTGTACAGATCCGCATATACGACAGTACGGGCCGGTTCATTACAGAACTGGAGCACAGTCCGGAATTGCACGGCGAGAGTATTCTCAACTGGCCGAACAGCCTGAGCAAAGGTGTTTACTTCTACGAAGTTATTATTGACGGGAAAAAGGAGTCAGCCGGCCGGTTTGCAGTCTGAGCAGTCAGGCTGAACAGGCAGGAAAATGGTCAGTCAAGGACCATTTCATTCCACCGGAGCATGGTGTTGTAGCCTCTGGATGCAAAATAGGCCCTTGTCTCCTCTTCCTTGCCCGGACTGGTTACCAGAGCGAAGTCGCCGCCCCAGGCACCGAGGCTCTTAATTTCCCCTTCAAAATCGGGGAAAAGGCGGTTTTTGACGGGCTGGAAAGCCAGGGCTTCGCCAATCAGTGTTTCGTGTTCGCGCAGGAGTGTGCCAAATTCTTCAAGCGTTTCAGCATTAAGAATACGCTCCGTGAGAATGGACACCTCGGGCAGGTACCCTTTTATATCTCTCGACCGTTCGCGGTACCGGGCGATGCCTTCGCGGGAATTCTGTTTCTTTTCCAGGTAAACAAAAAACAGCCTGTCTGAAAAGTCAGGCTCAAAAGAAACCGGCCGGATTACAGGCTCATCCCCGTTCAGACGATATAACAGTGGTGTGGTGGCGTAGGCACATGCCAGATCATATCCGGAACCACCAAAAGTACTTGCGAGCACCGGATACGGATTTACCCCGGCCCATTTGGCAATGGCTGCAATGAGCGTACTGCTGGTGCCCAGTCCCCACTCGCGCGGGAAATCACTCTGTGTATTGACTTCGAGTCCCTCAAGACCTGAGAGGAACGAGGGATTTTGTCGCTGGCACTCCCGGATAATGGAAGCGAGCATTTCGGCGATACTTCGGTCGGATGTTTCCAGCACACTCAGGTAAGGAAGTTCATATTCGACGCTGAACCACGGGTTTCCGTGTTCGTCGCGACTGTTCCAGGCGAAAAGTCCTGAGGGTCGGGTGGGAGACACCTCCAGACGCTGACCGTAGCGGACGGGCAGGGCGAGCGCAGTTGCGCCGTCCAGGACGAAGTACTCGCCTGTCAGAAGCAGTTTACCGCTTGCGCGTGTTTCAAATTGTGTGGGTAGCGACATACTTCAGTCGTTGGGCAAAAGTAATGCGCCAATCTGGTTTTGAACAAAAAAAATGAAAAATCAATAATTTCCGATGGAGAGCATGACCAGTGTGCAGGCCTCAACGGTTTCGATACCGTTGGCTTCTGCGAGGGCAGCCAGTTCATCATTTTCGGTTCCGGGGTTGAAAATGATTCTTTTCGGTTTCAGGGACAGGATGTAATCGTAATATTCCCGCTGTCTTTCGGGGCCCAGATACAGCGTTACTGTGTCAATGCCTTCGGGTAACGGTCGCCCGTTCACAATCTCCAGATCGCCAATCATTCCTTTTTTGATTCCGACGGGTACTACCTCGTGACCATAGGCGCACAATTTTTCCGTTGCAAGATAAGCATAGCGGTCGGGATTGGGCGTTGCACCGAGAACAAGCGTTTTTTTCATGACATCCTTCAACTTATTCAACCACTAACAACGTATTCTGATAAAAGTTACGGGAAGAAGGCCTGTAACTGCAATAAAAGTAGAAATATGATACAAATGACGGTATTTTTGCCCTCTTAAATACATCCAACAGGGTTTCAGGCCCTTTTCAACAAATCTGTAACGTTTGAACCCGAAAAGATTATGATTCTGAGCGATAAAAAAATACTGGAAGCCATTGAAGACAGGCAGATTATCATTGAGCCCTTCCGCATAAAAAGTCTGGGAACCAACTCCTATGACGTACATCTCGGACGCTGGCTGGCAGTTTACGAAGATACGGTGCTGGATGCACGCATACACAACAAAGTTCGCTATCTCGAGATTCCCGAGGAGGGTTTTGTGCTGCAGCCGGCCACTTTATACCTTGGTGTTACCGAAGAATACACAGAAACACACAATTCAGTGCCATTTCTGGAGGGTAAAAGCAGTGTGGGTCGCCTTGGTATTGATATCCATGCCACCGCTGGCAAGGGCGATGTGGGGTTCTGTAACCACTGGACGCTCGAGATCTCTTGCGTGCAACCCGTGCGCGTGTACGCGGGCATGCCAATCGGACAGCTGATTTATTTCGCCGTGGAAGGCTCCATTGAAAACTATTACAACCGAAAGCCCAATGCCAAGTACAATGAGCGGAGCGACAAGCCCGTGGAGAGTATGATGTGGAAAAACTTCTAGAATCTGTCTCAGTACTGGTTCTAATCACTTTTTAATAAGGTTTGCGCTAAGTTTGCGCGAATGTGTGGCGGGCAGAGCCGCCAGCACCAACTGTTTAATAATTTGAGCTTATGAAACTGAATCACAAAATCCTGCTTGCCCTGCTTGGAACGGGACTGCTGTTCTTCACACAGAGCTGTGAGACCACCAGCAAAGACTACCAGCAAAAAGCCGCCAACCCCGAGTTTATTCACGCAGGTATTCGCAAAATCACCGATATTATCCGGCATGATATTTTCGCTCCTCCGGTATCTTCAAGAATATACTCCTATTCTGCTGTGGCAGCCTATGAGGCGCTTGTACCCGGCTACCCCGAATACCAAAGCCTTGCAGGCCAGTTGAATGGTCTTACGCCCTGCCCGCAGCCCGAGGCCGGCAAGGAATACTGCTATCCGCTGGCCAGTGCCAACGCACTGCTCATTGTAGGCAAACAGCTCGTCTTCTCCGAAGGCGATATGGAAGACCTGAAAGAAGATTTTTTCGCACAGTTCAAGGCGATGAGAATGCCGAAGGATGTGTACGATCGCTCTATGGATTATGGATCTGCTGTGGCAAAACATATTCTGGCCTGGTCCAAATCCGATAACTATGCCCAGACGCGCAGCGCTCCCAAATTCACCATCGAGGTGGATGATCCTGCCCGCTGGCGCCCTACTCCCCCTGCCTATGGCGACGCACTCGAGCCTCACTGGCCCGAGATACGCACCTGGGTCATAGATTCCAGTGGCCAGTTCTCAGCAGAGCCGCCTGTGCCTTTCAGCAAGCAAAAGGGCAGTGATTTTTACAAACAGGCTATGGAAGTATATGAAATGGTGAAGGCCCAGAAAGAGGACGAAATTGCTACTGCCTGGTATTGGGACGATAACCCGTTTGCCATGGAGGTGAGCGGCCACATTGCTTTTGCCAAGAAAAAAATCAGTCCGGGCGGCCACTGGATGAATATCGCCGCGCATGCCTGCCGTAAAGCCAATGCCGATATTATGAAATCGGCGGAAACGTATGTGAGGGTGGCTACTTCGCTCGCAGACGGGTTTATAGCCAGCTGGCACGCCAAGTACAAATATAACCTCATCCGTCCGGAATCATATATCAATCAGTATATTGATCCTGAATGGAGACCGCTTATCCAGACTCCGCCATTCCCCGAACATACCAGCGGCCACAGCACCATTTCCAGTGCTGCTGCAACTGTTTTGACAAATATTTACGGAGATAATTTTACGTTTGCCGACTCAACCGAACTTGAGTTTGGTATTGATCCGCGTAATTACCAGTCATTCCGTCAGGCTTCCGATGAGGCGGGCGTCAGCCGTATGTATGGCGGTATCCACTACCGTCGCGGCAACGAAGCCGGCCTGAAATGCGGCCGGGAACTCGGTCAGTATGTGTATGACAAAATAAAAACTAAAAAGTAACCAAACTCCTGACCGCCGCAATGACCGCCTCCGGAGCCTCGTACATGCCCATGTGACCGACACCCGGTAGCATCTCCACCCGGGCCATGTCCGGTAGCAATGCCGAGCTCCAGGTAACTTCAGCGGGGATGAGCGTGTCCTCTGTGCCGGCAATGAACAAAACCGGACAAAGGGCTGTCCTCAGCGTTTCACGGTGGTCTTTGCGGCTCATCATGGCTTCAAGGGCTGCTATAATGCCTTCTGTGGACTGCCGCTTGCCGTTTTCAACAAGCGCTTGTATTGTTTCCGGGTGCGCCTGCGCATAGGCGGGTGCAAACAACCCGGGGAACAGTTGCGAAACGTACAGGTCTTTCCTGCCCGACTGAAGCAGTTCTATCCCCCTGCGCCGGGCGTCCAGGCGTTCCGCACCGTCGGCCAGCGGATGTGAATGTACCAGTCCCATACCGGCCAGTCGGCTTCCGTAACCGGCCAGTATTTCCAGTGCCACGTAGCCACCCAGCGAGTGACCCATCAGATAAAATCGGGAGATGCCAAGCGCATCAAGTGCCTGAATAACTGCCTCCGCATAGTATCCGATAGTGGCCGTGCGTGGCAGGTCGGATTCTCCGAAACCCGGCAGGTCGGCGGCTATCAC
>JAJTFM010000222.1 GCA_021298575.1 Saprospiraceae bacterium
TTTATTTTGTGGTGAAGCGTAACCTGGTTCGACAAGGTACTGCGGTCGGCATGACCGGCAGGATCTATAAGCGATGTATTTCCCGGGAATCGGTCGAGGGTCCACGTGCCGGTTATCGGGTTGAACAGTGCCGGAACACCCCGCTGATAGCCCATGGTTCTGTCATCATTACTGAAGTTGATTTCGTACCGCACAAATGAACTGTCGCGAAACCGGTACTCCAGCTGAGGCGCCAGAAACAGATTGCTGATCTGCTGATTTCTGTCGTACTGGCCGGTATTCTCATAACCGGCAATGAACCGGGCCAGCAGGCGCCTGCGACCATCAAGAGGTCCGGTGGCATCGAGTACCGTGCGGTGCTGGTTGAAACTGCCGAATGTGTACTGTACCGACATGGCGCGGTCGGCAAGCGGCGTTTTGGTCACATGATTGATTACGCCACCCGGATTACCGGCTGAAAAAAGTACGGAGGCCGGCCCCTTCATAATTTCAATACGCTCCATATTATAAGTGAGTGCAGCCTGATCCACCTGAAAGAAATCACCGCGTATGCCGTTGAAGGCAAAATTGCCTGGACTCATCTTGAAGCCGCGCATCACATACTCCCCGTACTGGGCAGAGGCAAGCAGGCTGGCTCCCGCAGCGAGACTCAGTGCTTCTCCGACCGACTGCACCTGACGGTCGCGCAGGAGCGCAGGCGTCACCACCTGTACCGACTGCGGATTCTCCTGATTTCGGAGAGACAGCCTGCTGAAAACGGGTGATAATGGCGCCTGATAGGTACCGGCAGCGGTGATGACTACCTCCCTCAACCGGGAAGAGTCACTGGGCGTTGAAAGGTCATTTTGGGCACTCAGGATGCCATTTGCACACAGCAGGAGGGATAAAAAAGAAGTTCTTGTCATAAGGGTTCGGAATAATCCGCGGCGAAGGTACGAGAAATAGCTGCGAAGGCTTATTTCCGTCGTTCGATCCAGCGCAGACTGACCAGAAACAACACCAGAATCAGGGCAATGGCCGTGTTTTCACGCCAGTGTTCTACAGGCTTGACCCATAATTCATTCAATATTTCCCAGCGTCCGAGCACCTCAATAAAATTCCAGAAAATGATAACTGTAGGAATGGCATACCTGAGTGCGTAAGAAAATTCACTGATACGCAGCAGCGACCGTATCAGATACAAACTCCACAGCAAAGAGCCAAAAGCCACTATCCAGGTAGCAGGATGGTACTCACCGGCAATATCCTCGTCGTACACCAGCAGCAATACCACGTAAAAGAACCAGACCAGCGAGACAGACTCTATAAAAACAATGGTGGCCACCGGACGCGGAGATGGCTGCGATGAAACCACCCGCCGGATTCCGGTAAACTTCTGCCACCAGACAAACACCTGACAGCGCGTGGGTGCAAACATGAAAGGCAGCACCATACCGCCCAGCAATCCGAGACTGGAAAGCATAACCAGGTATTCGGGCTTGGTAGCCACCTCCCCTGTGTCGGTCATCAGGGGCGCCACCTGAAGTTTATGAGCCACCCAGACAAACGAAAACTCAATCCAGCCTGTCCATACCGCCATGGCACCGCCAAAACCAAGCAGACTTGCCCGCACAGGATTGTCGTTGCTGTAAACACCAGCCGTTAGCAGTAAAATACCGGCAACACCCAACAGGCCGGCAGCCAAAAACCTTTCCGCAGGCCAGATATGTTCAACCAAAACCATGACAGCGTGACCGATGGGAATCACAAAAAGCACAATAAGTGCAGCGAGCAGACCAATCCAGGGCTTTTTCATATTTAGACTAATTATTGACAAGCGCAAAGGTAGTTAGCCCGGCGATTTAATTAGATGGTTTCTAAATAATTTTTCTGACATTACAAGAATCTACCGAAACCTGACAGACAGGACATGGCATGGAAGAATCATATATTCCCCCGACTTGCAAAAGTTCGTTCCGGCGCTTACCTTTGTCTTCACCCGGAAATAATCACTCAACCAGACAACATGGCTAAATACGCACTCAACATCAACGGCAAAAAAGTACAACTGGAAGCGGAACCCGATACACCGATGTTGTGGGTCATCCGCGACATGGTCGGTCTGAAGGGTACCAAATACGGCTGTGGCATGGCACTCTGTGGTGCCTGTACCATCCACGTGAACGGACAACCCGTACGTTCCTGCTCCACCACCATTGATTCCATCAAAAAGAACGACCAGATTACCACCATCGAAGGAATTTCGGACAATCTGGACCATATCGTCCAGCAGGCATGGATAGAAGAACAGGTGCCCCAGTGCGGGTACTGCCAGTCGGGCCAGATTATGTCGGCTGTCGCGCTCCTGAAGGCCATACCGAACCCGACCGACGATGATATAGACACCTACATGACGGGTAATATTTGCCGGTGCGGCACCTATAACCGTATCCGGAAGGCTATACACCGGGCTGCCGCCATGCAAAAAGGAAAATAACCCTGTAACCCGCACTATCCAGAACATGAACAATACCGAAAACATTAACGTCAACCGCCGCAACTTCCTGCGATATACCAGCCTGACAGGCGCTGCACTCATTCTCGGCATCTCCAAAAGCAACGCTTCAGGGGCAGCAGTGATCAGCAACCTGAGTAACGCTGAGGAAGGTTACAACCTCAGTCCGTTCATCATCATTGAAAAATCAGGGAAAATAACCATTTTCAACACCAAACCCGAAATGGGCCAGGGTACCTTCCAGTCTATCCCGGCTCTGATTGCCGAAGAACTGGAACTCGCCCCCGGCCAGTTTACCGTGGTACAAACCGGCGGCGAAAAAAAGTTCGGCGACGGGCAGGCGGCCGGTGGCAGCTATTCGGTCAGGTCGAGTTACGAAATGATGCGCAAGGTAGGCGCCTCCGCGCGCGAGATGCTCATCTCGGCAGCATCCAGGCAGTGGAACGTGCCCGTGTCGGAATGTTACGCCGAATTCGCAAGGGTTTTCCACAAACCTTCCGGACGAAGCCTGGGATACGGAGAACTGGTGGAAACGGCCTCTGCGCTGGAAGCACCGGAGAACCCGCAGCTCAAGGATCCGAAGACATTCAGGATGCTCGGAAAATCATCCCGACGCCCGGATGTGCCACTGAAAGTGTCCGGACAAGCCGTTTTCGGTATTGACGTGGAAGTTCCCGGTATGGTATATGCCTCGGTGGAACGCTGTCCCGTTTTCGGCGCCGCGCTGACCGATTTCGAGGCTTCTCATGCCCTGAAAGTGACTGGTGTTGAACAGGTTGTGCCAGTAGAACGCGTCTTCGGAAACTATAAAACAACGGGCGTAGCCGTGGTGGCTTCCAGCTACTGGGCAGCGCTGAAGGGCCGCAAAGAGCTAAAGGTGAAATGGGATTACCGCGGGAACGATCAATTCAACTCCGCCGACTACAGCCAGTACCTGCGGGATCTGGCACAGCAGGAAGGTATCACTGATGTCAGCACAGGCGACTTCGACACTGCCTTTGCCAGCGGGCAAAACAAGGTTGAAGCGTTTTATGAAACACCGTTCGTGGCCCACGCCACCATGGAACCCATGAACTGCACGGCCCACTGGAAAGAGGGTAACAAACTCGAAATATGGGCATCCACTCAGGTGCCATCAGACATAATCAATGAAATACCCGCCATGTTCGGGCTCAGCGCCGACGATGTCACGCTGCACACCTGTTTCAACGGCGGCGGTTTCGGCAGAAGGCTGGCTCTTGACTTCGTCATCGAGGCCGTCAACCTGTCAAAGACAATCAAAAAGCCTGTCAAACTCATCTGGACGAGGGAGGATGACATGCAGATGGGCCCATACCGGCCACCAACCTTCTCGGCACTGAAGGGTGCGCTCTCGCCCGATGGCAGGCTCACGGCTTTCCAGCACAAGGTGATTGCGCCCACCATCCTGTCGTTCCTGATGCCGCAGCAGGATAAAACCAAAGTGGATGAAACCATGGTGGAGGGCATCAGCCGTCAGTCGTACGAGATACCCAACATGAAAAACAGCTTTGTGTATGCCGATTGTCCGGCGCCCTTGCTCTGGTTATCCAACTGGGATGCCCCCCTGCCCGAAGGAAAGGGCCGCGGAATCGCCCAGTGGGATTTTTTCGCCGGACTGGCCGGCGAGGTGGTGGAAGTAACCAGACTGTCTGACAATTCGGTAAAAATTGACAAAGTATATGTGGTCATTGATCTTGGCACCGTGGTTAATCCGGATAATGTCAAAGCACAGATGGAGAGTTCTGTAGTGATGGGTATTACCGCCGCTGTGAAGAAAGGTATCACCTTCGCCAACGGCAGAACCGAGCAAAGCAACTACCACGACAGTCCGGTACTGAGAATCACCGAGTCGCCGGAAGTAGTGGTCCACATACTGGCTGAGGGCGGAAGCACCATTAAAGGTGTGGGAGAGCCCGGATTGCCGCCTGTAGCACCAGCCCTGGCCAACGCGATATTCGATGCAACAGGTATCAGGTTGCGGAAAATGCCGTTTGACCTGGATGATCTGAAGGGGTGAGAACCATAATTTCATAAACAGTCAAACGATTATAATGGTCCGGACAGGAACAAACGCTGTACTGATTTCTCTATTCTGGATACTGAGCATCAGTTCGCAGGCGCAAAACTGCACTTACAAGTTATTCCTGTATGATTCTTACGGAGATGGCTGGCAGGGCGGGAAACTGGAGGTAATCATCAACAATACCAGCACAGGCATCTACAGTGCAATCAACCACGGCAATACCGTTGATATTTCTGTCAGCCAGGGTGACAGTCTTGAGTTGATTTACACTCCCGGTGACTACGAAAACGAAAATTCATACAAACTCTTCGACGCTTCCTGGAATCTCATCCATGCAGCCGGCCCCAATCCGTCAACCGGAGCCGTATTTTCCACCACAGGAGACTGCATGGCCCCCGTTTTGCCCGGGGGATATCCTTGCACCTCCATTCCCATTGATACCGGCCAGTGTATTTTTGCCAACAATACCGGAGTGCAGTCTTCGGGACTGAATCCGGGGTGCGCCATTTACCAGGGCTCCGATTTGTGGTTCTCCGTGGTGGTACCGGCAAGCGGAAACCTCATTTTTGAAACTGATTCAGGAAATATCAATGATACAGGCCTTGGCATCTGGAGCGGCAACAGTTGCGACAGCCTGACACCATTGACCTGCGACGACGATCTGGGCGCGGGTTATTATTCGCGCGTCACGCTGGAGCGGATGACGCCCGGACAGACCCTCTACATACAGGTTTTTGGTTATTCCGGCGCACAGGGATCCTTCCGGCTCTGCGTAAACGAGTATATCCCGGTGAAACTGGTGAGTTCCGAACTGCCCATCGTGACGATCAATACCCTCGGGAAACAGATTGTACCTGAAACAAAAGTGGATTGCCAGATGGAAATCAGATACAAAGGACCCGGCAATCTCACCTTTTTGTCCGACACACCGGACATCTACAACGGCAATGCAGGAATTGAAATAAGAGGAGCTACCTCCTCGGGATTTCCGCAAAAACCATTCAACATTGAAACAAGAACCGCAACGGGACAGAACAACAATGTCTCCATACTCGGTATGCCCGAGGAAAATGACTGGGTACTGATTTCCAACTATGGCGACCGTTCCCTCCTGCGCAATACCCTTGCCGCCAGGCTTTTCGGAGAGATGGGACATTACAGCACCCGTTTTGCACTCTGCGAAGTACTGATTGACAGTTCCTATCAGGGAATATACCTCTGGGGAGAAAAAATAAAGCGCGACAAAAACAGGGTTAATATTGCCAGCCTGACCGCAGCAGATACACTCGGAGACGATCTGACAGGCGGATACATCCTCCAGCAGAATTTATGGGATGAAAACAACAGCTTCCAGTCGGCCTATTCGCCGATCAATCACCCGGAGCTGGACATATATTACCTCTATGAGTATCCGGCACCCGATGTCATCCATCCCCTGCAGAAAAAATACATCGCTTCCTTCATTGACAGTCTGGAAACAGCCCTTTACAGCGTGCAATTCGCAGATCCCGCGAATGGTTACCGGAAATACCTGGATACCAGATCTTTCATTGATTACTTTCTGCTTGGCGAGTTATCGAGAAGCGTGGACGCATTCAAAAAGAGCATATTCTACCACAAGGACAAAAATTCCAAAGGCGGCAAACTGAAAGCAGGCCCGGCCTGGGATTTTGACTGGGCATGGAAAAACATTTGGGGTTGTTCCTCCTTCGAAGCTCTGGACGGCTCCGGTTGGGCCCACGAAATTAACGACTGCGGGCAGCAGGATGTGGGCTCGAACGGCTGGTATATCCGCATGTTGCAGGATAGTACCTTCAGAGACGAGCTCCGGTGCACATACGAGGAGTACAGGCAGACGATTTTCGATACAACACACCTCTTTTCCTATATAGACAGCATGGGATTACTGGTGCAGAATGCACAACAGAGGCACTACTACAAATGGCCAATTCTGGGACAGGTTGTGGTTGCGCCGGAGGTAGGAGCCGTTGCGACCACTTATTACGGGGAACTCGACACCCTGAAAGGCTGGATAACCCGCCGTCTGCATTGGCTGGATGACAACATCCCCGGCCTGTGCAAAACTTCCGGCACGGCAATGCCCGGCATATCCGATAACTTGCGATGCTACCCCAATCCTGCCGGAGACTACTTCATCACAGACTATTACCTTCCGGAAACCACCACCGTATCCATACGGCTGTACGGGCCACTGGGTACCGAAGTTTTTACAGCAGCCCGAGAGCTGCAGGATGCAGGACAGCATTCGCTCCGGATCAGTACAGGCGGTCTTCCACCAGGAGTGTACCTGTTGCGATTTGAAAGCGGGTCGGGTGTAGCCTTCAGGAAAGTGGTTGTAGAGAGGTAGAGATAGCGGAGGCAGTTCGGAATCCTGGCGTCCTGATTACCAGATCCAGATCACTTCCTTCATGGGCATCGCCGTTTACGCAGCTGCCATACGCCCACACTTCAAATGCTGTGTCAACCCCGGAGAAAATAGTGATCAATTTTTCTCTGTCTTTATCCCTAAGGAGCATGGTTTTGTTGATTTATAGCCTCGGCAAACTGGCGGGCATCCAGAATAAAACGCGGTATTGAAACCAGCATTTCCTCCGCAAGGTTTACACCGTAATCGTGAGCAGTATTATTACGGTTTTCACGATATTCCAGGAAGCGTTCGCACAGTTCGCCACTCTACTTCACCTCTACCCCGCCGAACACAGCACTGCCGTGGATACGAAGCACTTTGTCTGCTTCACCGGTAGCGAATGGCCGGCGGTCGGACACGCCGCCGAGCACAGCCGTGATATCATTTTGCACCCGCCAGTTGCCGGGCACTATAATTTCAACGCCACCAAAGACCGAGTTGACCTCCAGCGATACCACGCCATGCAGGTCGGCCTGCGAGAGGTCCACTTTGGCACCGCCAAAGAAACAATTGACTTCTCCGCCCTCAAAATGGCTGGACACCACCCTCTTTCTGGCGCCGCCGAACATGGCGTTTACACTCAGGCGGTCGGGGGTACTTTCATCAACACCCAGGTGTACGCCACCGCGCGCGTGCAGGTGTGCGTTCCGTCGCCGCCACGGCTGCAGCAGCATCATCAGTCCTGCGACGATAATAGCCAGCGG
>JAJTFM010000033.1:0-36146 GCA_021298575.1 Saprospiraceae bacterium
GAGTTTGGGGTTTTTCGTTTTAAAGGCCAGGTTAAACGAAAGATCCTGGAAATCGTTGGTTGTTCTCTCGCCAACCAGATAGAAGCCGAATTTGCTGAGCAAGCCGAGTGTGGAGTACCGGTAGTTCAGCACATAAGAGGAAGAACCTTTTTTCAGGGGTCCTTCGGTGGCAAAATCCAGTCCGATAAGCCCTATTCTGACCCTGTGCTCGCGCTTTTCAAGGTTGCCCTGTCTGAAATGTATATCAAATGCTCCCGAAATAGCATTGCCGTACTCGGCAGCCATACCACCTGATGAAAAGTCGGAGCGCGCCAGCAGTTGGGCGCTGAACACATTCACACCACCCACCGATGATCCGATCAGGGCGAAGTGATTCGGGTTGGGCATATCAATACCTTCCACGCGCCAGAGTATGCCCACGGGAGAGTTTCCGCGCACAATAATGGTGTTTTCCGTTTCGTCGGGACCCTGTTTTACTCCCGGAAAGGAGAGGGCCACCCTTCCCGGATCGTTGATGCCGGCCGGGATACGGTCGGTTTCCTCCGCAACAAATGAGCGAGTACTTACCACCGATAGCGGATTTACGGCCTCAAAGGCATTTTTGGCAGCACTTACCACAATCTCTTCGCCCTTGATGGTGCCTGCGTTCAGACTGATTTCCAGAAAAACCTCGCGAGTGGACGTCAGGATAATCCCGTCCTGTGAAAAGGGCTCATAACCAATCAGCTGGCATCTGATACCTGTACGGCCTATGGGTATATCCTTGAGCACAAAAGCTCCGTTTTCATCGCTCACGGCGCCAATTTTTGTGTCAGTTACAGTGATGCTTGCTCCCGGGAGTGTTTGTCCGGTTAATTTGTCTTGCACAACACCCCTTATTGTCTGGGTAGCGGGCGTTTGTGCAGCGATATGAAAGGAGGTTAAAAGGGAAATCAGGAGAATCAGGTGTTTCATAAATTCGGCATGTTGTACTGCATTGCCTGAGCTGACAAGTGCAGCATTCTTTTTCAGGGTAAAAATATGAAACAATCTGAATCTGTAGTCGAAATAAAATTACGGGGTGGCCGCAAAAGTATATAGAACCTGTTCGGATCCGTCGCTCAGAATCAAATGATAAAGTCCTGGCGGCAGGTTATGCAGGTTTCCGAGCGCAATGGTTGGCAACCTTTCGTTTGTACTTTTGAAAGTGTAGCTGCTGACAATCTGATCTGACTGGCTGCGCAGTTCAATTTTCAGCCCCCGGGTTGGCTGGAAGTTCAGGAGTACCGAGAGTTCGCCCTTCAGTCTGTCGAACGAGCAGGGTGCATCCTGTTTGGTGAATCCGCCGAGCCTGAGCCATGCCTGTGTTATGTCTGGCAGGCCATATCCGCGTTCATTGTCGGGCTGCAGCGTTTGATCAGCGGATTCAAACACGGCATTTGTGATTTCTGCAGCAGTTTTTTCGGGGAATGCACTCCACAGTGCGGCTATACTGCCTGCCAGCATGGGAGATGCCAGAGATGTTCCGCTGGAGAATCCCAGATCTATGCCTTTTTCACCTGCCACTACAACCATATCACCTGGTGCAATCAGGTCGGGTTTTATACGCCCGTCGGCAGTAGGGCCCACTGAGCTGAAGGAAGCCCTGTTGCCCGAATCGTCCATGGCGCCCACAGCGATAATTCCGCGCGCGTCGGCGGGCACGCCTGTGTAACGCCATGGTGAGTCGCCCTCATTTCCGGCGCTGTTACACACAATTATCCCTTTGGATGCTGCCAGCACTGCTCCGTTCGATCCAATGGCAGTTTTTCCGTCCAGTTCGGAGTAGAAATGCCCCAGTTTGGGATCATTGAAGGCTGTATATCCAAGCGAAGCATTTATTATGTGTACACCGGCACTGTCGGCCCACTCGGCACCGGCCACCCAGTTGGCCTCCTCAATGGGGAATTCGCCGCCAGAATCCTCCGTTTTAAGTAAATAATAGGTGGCTTCGGGTGCTGTTCCTGTAAAGTACCCCGGCAGGTTGGCTGCCATAACCGACAGGACTGAAGTGCCGTGATGGGCGCTTTCAAACAGGCTCGTGTCGAGTTCAACGAAATCCCGGCCGACAACAAGCCTGCCGTTCAGTGCCACGCTGTCGAAAAAGGGCAGGGTATCAACTCCGGTGAATCCGCCGTCCATTACAGCAATACGGATGCTATTGCCCCGGAAACCCGCTGCATGAAGGGCCGGAACACCGAGCAGACTGTTTTGCAGGGTGGCGTATCCCCAGGGGTTTTCGTCGCCGCCGGGTTTGGGGTAATCCGGAGCAGGGCCCCGTTTTTTCGCCGGCTTGTTTAATTCATTCCTTATTTTCAGATGAGGGCCCAGATATTGAACTTTTTTTACAAATGGCAGTTTTGGAAGACTGGCAGCTGAGGCAGAGTCGGCTATAATACTGACAGCATTCAGCCAGCGCGAGGTTCCGTGAATGCGAACACCACTCGCCTCTATGGCCCTGACATATTGAGGATTGACGGGTAAATCGGACTCATCCACAGGAATCCGTGCATTTTCCCGGCGTTCTATGGCCTGGAGCGACAGAAACTCGGCAGGTCGGCTCACGGAAAAAGGGGAATCTGCCTTGTCGGTGAGTTCTATCCAGTACTTGTTGAGTTTCTGGGCAGACAACAATCCGGGCAGCATCAGAAGCAGCGTAATTCTCAAGGGTAACATGAACACAAAAGTAATGCAATACACCTGCAAAGTTATTGAAACCAAAGAAGAAATGATGGCCATGACGTCATTGCTCAGGCAACTGAACACCTCGCTCACCGACGAATATATAGATGAGTGCCTCGACGATATGATTGCGCACGGTTACCGCATGGCAGTGGTACACGACGGAGATCAATGTGTCGGATTGTCCGGAATCTGGGTCACAACCAAATTTTACAGCGGAAAATACCTTGAAATGGATAATGTGGTAGTGGATGAGGCCTTTCGCTCGAAAGGAATCGGCAGTGTTCTGAGTGAGTTCGTGACGGAACTGGCCCGCAGGGAGGGGTGTGTCACGCTCATGCTGGATGCCTGGCTGACCAACGAAAAAGCCCATGAGTTTTACGAACGTCAGGGCTTTGTAAAACGTGGCTTTCACTTCCTAAAATCCCTGTGAAATTAAGATTAATTCAGCCGAAACGCTTACCTTCGCCCTCCGATTTGGCAGTAACACTTAACCAAAATTAAACACCTCCCGCTGCCGGATAACAAGACGCGTATGCAAGATTCGAGGATTATTCCCATCAATATCGAAGACGAACTGAAGGTCGCGTATATTGACTATTCCATGTCAGTAATCGTCAGTCGTGCCCTGCCTGACGTTCGTGATGGCCTTAAACCGGTTCACCGTCGTGTACTGTACGGTATGCTGGAGCTCGGCCTGGGCTACAACAAACCCTACAAAAAATCCGCCCGTATCGTGGGTGAGGTGCTGGGTAAGTACCACCCGCACGGCGATGCCTCTGTCTATGATACAATGGTTCGTTTGGCGCAGGACTGGAGCCTGCGTTATCCGTTGGTGGACGGACAGGGTAACTTTGGCTCTATGGACGGCGACAGCCCGGCTGCCATGCGTTATACAGAGGCGCGCCTCCGCCGTATTTCCGATGAAATTGTGGGTGATCTGGACAAGGAGACTGTTGATTTTCAGCTGAACTTCGACGACTCCCTGGAAGAGCCCACGGTTATGCCGACCAAAATACCCAACCTGCTTGTGAACGGTGCCTCGGGTATCGCGGTGGGAATGGCTACCAACATGATGCCACACAACCTCTCGGAAGTTTGCGATGCTATCATGGCAGCTGTGGACAACCCCGAGATTACGGTGGATGAGCTCATGGAGTTCGTGAAGGCTCCCGATTTTCCCACAGGAGGCATTATTTTCGGTCTGAGCGGGGTGCGTGAGGGCCTCCGAACAGGTCGCGGACGCTGCGTGGTGCGTGCCAAAACAGAAATAGAAACTGATACGAGAGGTCATGAGGCTATTATTGTAACCGAGATACCGTATCAGGTCAACAAGGCCATGCTGATTGCCAAAATTGCCGAACTTGTCAATGAGAAGAAAATTCTTGGTATCAGTGATGTGCGTGATGAATCGAACAGGGAGGGTGTACGCGTAGTCATTGAGGTGAAAAGAGACGCCGCCGCCAATGTCATACTCAGTCAGCTGTACAAACTGACACCATTGCAAACCAGCTATGGTATCAATAATATTGCACTGGTAAACGGTCGCCCCAAAACACTCAACCTGAAGGATCTGATTGAAGAATTCATCCGTTTCAGGCTCGATGTGATTGTCAGGCGCACAAAATATGAACTCCGCAAGGCAGAAGAGCGCGCGCACATACTTGAGGGCCTTCTTATTGCACTCGATCACCTCGATGAAGTCATTGCGCTGATACGTTCCTCGAAAGATGCCGAAGAGGCCCGGGAAGGGCTCATTGGAAAATTCGGTTTATCGGAGATACAGGCCAGGGCTATTCTGGCCATGAGGCTCCAACAGCTCACCGGACTGGAGCGCGACAAGGTCAGACTGGAGTATGAAGAACTTCTGAAAAAAATAGCCGAACTGAGAGCTATACTCGCCGATGAGGGACTGCAGCGCGGTATCGTCAAGAGTGAAACTACCGAAATAAAGGATCGCTTCGGTGACGGTCGCCGCACTGCTATTGAAATAGACGAGGCTGATATCAGCATGGAAGACCTGATTGAGGACGAAGAGGTTGTCATTACTATCAGTCATGCCGGCTATATCAAGCGCACCTCTATTTCCGAGTACAGGGCTCAGGCACGAGGGGGCAGGGGCGCCAAGGGCGTGCGCACGCGCGACGAAGATTTCGTGGAGCACATGTTCACGGCCACCAACCACCAGACTATCCTGCTCTTTACCGAAAGTGGCCGCTGCTTCTGGCTGAAAGTGTATGAAATACCTGAAGGCGGCAAGGCTACAGCCGGCCGGGTTATTCAGAATCTGCTGAATATCCCCAAAGAAGACCGGGTCAGGGCGTATATCATTGTGCGCAAACTCGACGACGAGGAGTTTATCAATAACCATTATATTATTTTCTGTACCAAACGCGGACAAATCAAGAAGACACTGCTGGAGGAATATTCCAGACCCCGACAGGGAGGTATCAACGCGATTGGTATCAACGAAGATGATGCGCTTATTGAGGCTAAACTGACGAACGGCAACAATGAAATAATTCTCGCCATCAGAAGTGGCAAGGCCATACGCTTCAATGAGTCAGATGTGCGTTCCATGGGCCGAACGGCAGCCGGTGTACGGGGTATCTGGGTGGAGCAGGATGACACTGTTGTTGGCATGGTTTGTGTTGACCCTGCAGATACTACAACCAGTATTCTCGTCGTTTCAGAGCACGGTCTCGGAAAGCGTTCGGCACTGGAAGACTACCGGGTGCAAACAAGGGGAGGCAAGGGTGTAAAAACGCTGAACGTCACGGCCAAAACCGGTCAGTTGGTAGCCATCAAAACAGTAACCGACAACGACGACCTGATGATCACCACCATCAGTGGTATTACCATCAGAACCGGTGCCGATGATTTGCGCGTGATGGGAAGGGCTACACAGGGAGTCAAACTGATCCGACTGGATGAACAAGACAGCATAGCAGATGTAACCGTAGTGGCCACATCCGAGATAACGGAGCCCGAAATCGGAGATGCTGAGCAGGAAACGAGTGAAAAAGTGTGATTTTAACATTTACACGGGTGCAAATTAACAGCCCGTTAATGACCATTCATAGCCGGCTTTCGTCTGACAAGGAGTGCAGTCCGATTCCGGCAGCACAGCGACAAATCATAAACAATACCGACACCATGAAAAAAGTCTCTTTTTTGCTCCTGGGTTTTCTGCTCACATTCAATCTGGCTCAGGCACAGGAAGAAGGATTGAAGCTGGCCAAGGCTGCGGCCAAGGCACTTACCGCCTACAATATTGACCCACAGGGCAATTCCGACAAACTGCAGGAAGCCAAGGATAAAATTGAACAGGCAGTCAAACTGCCCGACGCTCAGGCACTTGGTTCAACCTGGCAATCCAAAGGGGATATTTACAACACCATTCTGCAGCGCGATCTTGCCCGCAGGATGATTGACCCCAAAGCTCCGCTGACCGGCGATAACGATGCACTGGTGGCATTTGATGCCTACAAAAAGGCCTATGAGCTGGGTATCAAGAAGTACGAAAAAAGTGATGCAGTGAAAGGGATTGAGGAGGTTACCCCCCATGTCATCAACAGTGCAGTTGCCAAATATGAGCTTAAGGAGTACGAGAAATCCTTCAACGCGTTCAGAGCATCGGTTGAAGCACACGATATTCTGAGAGCAAATGAGAAAAAGAGCCCGCTCGACGATCCCAAACAACTGGAAGACCAGATTTACTTTACAGGTCTGATTGCCACCATGGCTGGTAAATGCAGCGACGCACTTCCATTCTACGATCGTCTGTACAAGGCAGGAACAAACAACCCTGCAGTTTATGAGGGTATATATAACTGCAAGATGGAGCTGAAAGATGAAGCAGGAGCCAGTGTAATACTCACGGAAGGCCGCAAAAAATTCCCGGATGATACAGCACTGCTTTTCGCTGAAATCAATGCCTATCTCAAGGCAGGAAAACTCTCTGATCTTACCAGCCGTCTTGAAGAGGCTATTGCGAAAGAACCTTCCAATGTAGGATTGTATGTTACACTTGGCAACGTATATGACAACCTCTATCAGGGTGCCCTGAAGGAGAAAAATGATGCCGACGCCACGAAATATTTCAATCTGGCCAAAAAACAGTACGAGGGAGCTATCAAACAGAATCCCAATTACCTGGATGCAAACTATTCCCTCGGCGCGCTCTATTACAACAAGGCAGCCGTTCGTACACAGGAGATGAATGCACTGCCCGAAGATTACTCTTCAGCCGGACTGAAGAAAATGGAATCCATGCGTAATGAAGTGATGACGCTTTTCGATCAGGCACTTCCTTACTTCCAGCAAGCCGAATCAATTGACGCCAATGACGTCAATACACTCATAGCCCTGAACGAGATTTATGCCCGCAAAGACGACGAGGTATTGTCTCCCGAGTTCAAAAAGCGTCTTGAAGTAGTCAAGGGCGGCGGTAAAAACGCCGGCTCCTACTTCAAGAAATAAGTATCCGGAGATTATTCTGTTTTATAGGGTGCAGCCGGTCTCCGGATTTGGTTGCATCTTTTTTGGTAGCTGCACAGCCGGATTTGTCCGCTTGTGTAGCTACTTTTGTTATTCAGTGAAGAAAAAAGACAACATCTTTCTTGCGCTCATAGCAGGGGTATTGACTCTCCTGGTACAGTGCGACCCGTTTTTCTGGGATACCGTGCAGCTTGCCTCCAAACATGCCCATTTTTTCCATGAAAACGGACTGAAGTGGAGTGTACTCCCGGAGTCCATTGATTCCGGGCATCCGCCTGCGCTGGGGTATTACCTCGCTTTTTGCTGGACAATTTTTGGCAAGTCACTTTTCGTGAGTCACTGGGCTATGTTCCCCTTCCTCTGGCTTAATATCACAATATTGTGGAGAATAGCGGTCAGGGTAACTGGCAGAGAGCTGGCTGCCTTTGCCTTTCCTGTATTTATTGCCGACCCGGTGTGGTTTACTCAACATATTCTCTGTAGTCCGGACGTACTTGTTTTTTCCGGTATGCTGCTTGTGATCCAGGGGCATTTCAGTAAAAACAGTATAACAAGCGTATTGGGTGTACTGTTACTGTCTGTGAGCAGCATGCGAGGAATGATGACTGCTGCTGCGCTCGGGTTTTGGGAGCTGTTGCTTCTGGCTGGTCCGCTTTTTTCCTTCAGTCGTGCGTTTCGTATTCTGGCGGCCTATATACCGGGAGCTGTTCTGGCAGCTGTTTTCCTCTGGTGGCACTGGCTGGCCACAGGCTGGACAGGCTATCATGCGGGTTCGCCGTGGGCTTCAGCTTTTCAGCGGACCGATATGGCTGAACTTTTGAGGAATATACTGATTGTTGGCTGGCGCTGGCTTGATTTCGGGAGGGCAGGAGTGTGGATTCTTTTCGGAGTACTGTTATGGCAGAACCGGCGCAGGATGAGGGATTTGTACGCCGGGAATCGGGAGTGGGTATTATTATTTGTGTGCCTGTTGATTTTTCTGACCCCATCGGCTCTTATTTATCGCAATTTGTCGGCACACAGGTATTTTTTGCCGGTATTCTATTCTTTCAGTCTGCTTGCCGTTGCTTTACTTGCTTCCGGGCGGGCTTTTTCAGTGACAATAAAAAAGGTATCCCTGTTATTGGTGGTGCTGTTTTTGGTCAGTGGTCATTACTGGATATATCCGTTTGGTGTTTCGAGCGATTGGGATTGCACGGTGGTTCACCGGCAGTTTCACGCGCTGCGTCGCGAGGCGGTTATTTGGCTGGATGAAGCGGGGGCTGATTTTTCGGAAACCGGAACCGAATTTCCGATTCTGAATAGTGGCGAGATGGTAGAGTTGAATGGAGATACCAGGAAAATGTCGGAGTACGAGCCGGGTAAAAACCGCTGGGTAATAACCTCCAATATCTCCAACGATTTCAGCCAGGAAACAGAGCGTAACCTGGCTGAAAGCATGGAACTGGCGTGGGAGAAATACTCCTGGCCCTTGTGGATAAAGATATACCGGGCTACAGATTCAGGAGAAAGCCGATAGTGAAATTGGCATCCCAGTCGAAAACGAACTGTTTGCAGCCGGTGGTTTCGGCAATAGCGTTGTATATATTGAGACCGGCCTGCTGTTTGGCTCCCTCGGCCTTGTAATCGCCGGGTGCTTTCAGTACAGTGAAGCGTTCCTTGTCTTTACGGGTTTGTTTGGCCAGTTCGTAGGGTACGCCGCCTATGATGAAGCAGGTTTGGCGCAGGTTTTGCGGTACCTGAGCGGCTTTGATTTTAACTTCCTGAGCCACCTGTTCGGCGGTAAGGTTATTTTGGTAATATTTGGCTCCTGGCAGCTCAATAGCGCCGTTGGGGTACCACGAAATTTTGGTATTACCCGAGCCGATATCAACCATAAAGCCTGACTTGTAAAAAGAAGCGGGCAGGGCCGCCTTCAGGCCGTACTGTCCTTCCTGTTCGGGAGTTACCACATTCACTACATAGCCCATTGCCTTGAGGGCGGCTTCTATTTTGGGCATGATAGGTTCTTTTCTGGCGCCCGAGCTTACCATGAAGTGAATATCGCGCGCGCCCACGCCGAAAGCCACCATATCTGCGATATAGCGACGGAGGCCGGTTTTTACATCTTCGTCGGTAGCGAGTCCTTCCTTCACCAGACTGACACCGAACTCGGATTTTTCGAGTTTCCAGTTCTTTTTGGCGTCAACATTGATGATGAAAGAGTTAAATCCGGTGGCACCCAGCTCTACAATCCCCTTTAGTTTTCCGTTGACCGGTGGTGCGGAAGTGTAGTTGAATGCAGGCGCCGAGAATGTGAGCGTTGCGCCGTTTTCAGTTCTGGCCTCCTGACCAGCGTCGGGTGCGGGAGCTTCGGTCTGCTGGGCGGCCTGCCCTTCGGGCGACATTCCCGTTTGTTTCAATACATATTTGACACCCAGAAAGATACCGGCTACAATAGCTATGGTAATCAGGAGTCTCGAGAAAGTGGTTAGTCTTGCCATGTTATGTATGTTGTGAATGTGAGACGGTGCTTAGATCAGTCCTCCTTTTCGGGTTCAAGGAATTCGACTCTTCGGCCGATAGTTTCTTCCAGAGAAATGAAAGTTTCAGTACGTTGTATACCCGGGATGGGCTGGATTTTATTTCGGAGGATTTCGTGGAGGTGATTGGTATCGCGGCAGATAATTTTGGCCAGAATACTGTAGGAGCCTGTGATATAGTTGGCTTCAACCACCTCTTTTACCTCCTTCAGGCGCAGTGCCACCTCTCCGTACAGCGAACTTTTGTCGAGGTAAATGCCGAGGAAGGCAGTGATTGCGTAGCCCAGTTTGTAGTAATCGACGATTAGTGTGGAGCCGAGTACTATACCTGTATTCTCCAGTTTTCGCATTCTGACGTGGATAGTTCCACTAGACACGAAGAGTTGTTTGGCCAGGTCAGTGTAGGGCGTTTTGCCGTCCTCCAGTAATCTGGAGAGGATTTGTCGGTCGAGTTGGTCAATTTCCGGATTTTCCATGTTGTGCGTGTAGGTTTAGAAGGGAAATACCTTCTGGATTAGATGGACAAAAGTAAGCATATTAGTTTCTTTTACGTACAGTTTCCTTGATTACGGTGCCATTTTTTATTCTGTTCAGGTGTTCCTGCTTTCGTTTATTCTTGAATTCGGTGGCCAGATCGCGAATATTGACCGGTATATTGTTTAAACGTCTGTGGTAGGCGATCAGCAGGAAATCGGCCATATCGTCGGGGTAAGTGACGCCGGCGCTTTTGAGATAATGGGAAATGCGGGAGCCTTCGTAGAAACTCCAGTTGGAGATCATCCACTGGCCCAGCCTGAAATGAAGTTCTGAGCATACACTGTCCTCGGAAAGCGCCTTGATTTTGAGCCGTGATGGCGGTTCAATTTTTTTGTCTAGTTCTGCGAGTGCATCATCCAGATTTTTGGGGATATAGACCCCTCCTATTCTGTCCTTTTTGATTCGTTCCTGATATGCACTGTTAATTTCAGATTCCGTGAAAGCAGGGGTATCTGTCTCCTGAGGAGCAGACTGTGCCGATAAAAACGATATGTTTGTCCAGCAAATCAGGCAAATAGTAGATAAAACAGGGTGTTTCATTGGATGATTATCGAAATTTCCATCGAAGTATTCATTCTGACCATGTTCAAGACGTTCAAAATCACTCTTGTCGAGCTTATACTGCTGCAAACAGCGGTATGGTTGATGCTATGGCTATCGAGCGAGTGGGTTGCAAGATTTCTTGCTATTGGTGTGGGTAGCATACTTTTTTCCGTATTGGTTATTTCGGCGATTGCCGAGGTGATAGAACGGTCAAAAGTACCTGCATCTTATTTCAGGGTCATGATTGCCAGTATTTTTTCAGTTTTGATTGCGTGGAGTGTTTACGAGTTTATTTCGGCCTCTTCGCTTTGATGGATTTCCTCGAAGGTGCCAGTTTGTTTGTTTTTCCTCACATTGTTCCAGTTGAAGTAGCGCCCGTTCATAACCACATAAACTCCGGGAGGCAGCACCTGAGCGAAGGCAAGGGCACTTCCGAGGTTGAAGAACCCGTCGGATGACGTGCCAAATGCGTAAGGAATCATTGCACCGGTCAGGACGATCGTTTTGTTCTCCAGCCTTGCTTTGGCGAGCATCTGTGCCGTTTCGACCATGGTGTCGGTTCCGTGCGTGAGGATAATTCTGTTTGAAGGAGTTTTGGTACAGTTATACTTTATGATTGCCCTGTCTTCATCCCGCATTTCGAGCGAGTCGAGCATCATCAGCGTTTTGATGTCAATGTCCACTTCACTTCTGCCGCGTTCGAACATTTCCTTGAGGTGAGTGTCCTTGAAGAAAAGTTCGCCGGTCAGGTAGTTATATTCCTTGTCGAATGTTCCGCCTGTAACAAAAACCTGAATCATTTTGTGGTGTTTAAAATTAATTTGATCAGAGACTGCAAATAAACGCAATACCTGCAATTTTATTCCATGATACTTTTTGACTCGGTGAGAGAATCCTGAACGAGGTCTGATACTAAAATTATTGAGCAGTTGATGTATTTTTCGAGATGCTTCTTATTTTTGCGTCGTCAAAAAAAATGAATTATGAAAATCAACGAAGAATACAAGGGAAACCGTACCACTGAGTGGGCTGTTTTTGCCGTAAGTACGGTTGCAATGATCGCTTTGCTTTGGGTAAGCCCTGAATGGGTCTGGGTTGCATGGCCATTCCAGTTCACTGCACTTGCAGGCGCATTAAATCGCCTCTGATCAGCATTCCCGGAAGTAAAATTCTGATCAGATGAGCCGTTCCGGTTAGTTCCGGGGCGGCTCATTTTATGTGGTACCGTCAGGCCCAAGCGGGCCCGTTTTGATTTGAAATTTCAATTTCCCTACTGCCTGAAAAAAGAAATCCCTCGCTTTTGGCAGCGAGGGATTCTAACCCAAACAAATAAACACAAAAACTACTTGGTGCAATTTTATGGAGGATATTCATTACAGACAAATTTTTGATAAATTATTTTTGTTTACATAACTCATAATATGTCTTAGTATTATATTTACGACACAATAACTTTTTTTAAGGTCAGGTAAAGTTGTGCCATTCGGATGAATTCAGAGCTTCTTGCGCATCAGTATCTGCTCCGTTCGTAGCGATACAAATTGATGTGATGCCATTTTAGCTGTGAAACTGCTTGAATAATACTTCATCGTGCTTACCTTCGCGATTGGCTCTTTGAGTTTGTTACACCACTTTCTTTCCCTATGCGCATCGTTCGATTATTACTTTCACTTTTCCTTACGTCCGGACTGATCTGGATGCTTTCGGTTCAGCACCAGCCGGGTGGCAAGCCCCTGCCTGTTATTGGACAGTTTTTGAATCCGTTCACAGGTTTTTGGCGAAATGCGGAACCATCTGCAGGCCCGGAGCTGACAGACCTGAATATTCGCGGGTTAAAGGGGAAAGTTAGTGTCGCTTTTGATGATCTGTTAGTGCCACATATTTTTGCAGAAAACATGGAAGATGCGGTGAGGGTTCAAGGTTACCTTACGGCGCGTTTCAGGTTATTTCAGATGGATATTACTGCCCGCAAGGCTTCGGGCCGGCTCTCGGAGGTGCTGGGTGAAAGAACACTGCAGGTTGACCGCAGTTCCAGGAGAAAAGGGCTGCTTTATGCCGCTGAAAATGACCTGAAAGGCTGGGTGAAATCGCCTGAAACTATGGCAATTCTGGAAGCTTATGCTGACGGCGTGAACGCATGGATTGATCAGTTGAAGCCCGCCGACTATCCAGTCGAGTTCAAGTTGCTGAACTATTCACCGGAGAAGTGGAGTGTTCTGAAATCAGCGCTGGTTACCGAGTCAATGGCAGAGACGCTCTGCTCCAAATACGATGACCTGGAGGCTACCAATGCGCTGGCTGCATTTGGCCGTGACACATTCGATTATCTGTATCCTGAATGGAATCCAAAACAGCAGCCCATAATTCCGGATACTGGTCAGTGGGTATCAAAGACCCGTACAGGAGGCCGTTCGGTAAATCCAGGTTATGGTGCAATTGAGGGCCGAATTCCGGCAGATGAAACAAAAACTCCTGACGACTATTTTGTCGGAAGCAATAACTGGGCGGTCAGTCCGGCAAAATCGGCCAGTGGGTATGCGCTTCTATCAAACGACCCGCACCTTAATCTGACACTTCCATCAATTTGGTATCAGGTACAGTTGCACTCTCCGATGGGCAACGTTTACGGTGTTTCGCTGCCCGGTACGCCCGGTGTAGTAATCGGATTCAACGAGCATATCGCCTGGGGAGTAACCAATGTCGGTCACGATGTAAGCGACTTGTACCGGGTGAAATGGGTTGATAGCTCCAGAAAAAGTTACCTGATGGACGGAGTGGCCCGTGAAGTTGAGTTCAAGGTGGAAGAAATCGGGGTCAAAGGAAAGCCGGCGCTTCTGGATACTGTCAGATATACTTTCTGGGGCCCCATGCCCTATGACGATCAACCCGATCACCCCCTGCGCGATTGTGCATTGCGCTGGACGGCACATGATGTGCCGGAACTGAGTATTTTGCAGGTATTTCTGGGGTTGAATACCGGAAAATCGTATGATGATTACAAAAAATCGCTGGCAGGCTTTGACACTCCCGCACAGAATTTCGTATTTGCATCTGCTTCGGGCGATATAGCCCTGCAAGTACAGGGGCATTATCCGCTGAGAGAAAAGGAACAAGGCCGGTTTATTCAGGACGGAAGTACCGCAGCAACTGCCTGGAAAGGGTTCGTTCCATGGGATGAGGTGCCTTCGATGAAAAACCCTTCCCGCGGATTTGTATTTTCGGCTAATCAGCATTCAACTCCTCCAACGTATCCGTACTATTATCTCGGTGGCTTTGAGGACTTCAGAAGTCGCCGGATTTACGACCGGCTCGATCGCCTGAATGGTGCTACACCGGACAGCATGAAGACGATTCAACTTGATAATTTTTCTCAGCGGGCAGCCGATTGTCTTCCTGCCATGCTGAACCTGCTCGATACCAGTACACTGACGGGAGAGGAACTTCGGATCGTCAGTGAACTGAAGGGCTGGAACTTCAGATACGATGCCGCACTGACAGCCCCTCCATATTATGAGGTCTGGAGCGACTCCTGTTACCGAATGACCTGGGACGAGATGGATGTCATAGAAAAGTCGGGCAGAGAAGTGCTGTATCCTGAGATATGGCGCTGGATTGATCTGATGCAAACTGATACATCCTGTGTGTTTTTTGATGTGCCGGCTACACCGCAGAGGGAAACTGCCAGAGATATTGTTAACGCGTCTTTCAAAAAGATGAGTGCCTATTTCGTCAGTCATCCTGAGAGGAAAATAACCTGGGGCGCCTTTAAACCGCTAAATGTGAAGCACCTGGCGCTTATTGACGCATTCAGTCGCCTCAATCTGCAGGTAGGAGGGCATACATCTGCACCCAATGCCATAAACGGAACACTTGGTCCTTCCTGGAGAGTAATCGTCGAGCTTGGTGAACAAGTCAGGGCTCAGGGCGTTTATCCGGGCGGGCAATCGGGTAATCCGGGAAGCAGGTACTACGATAATATGCTTGATACATGGGCAAAAGGCGATTACTATCCGCTCCTGTTCATGAAAAACGCGGATGAGCAATCTGACCGCATTGTGAAAAAAGTGGTCTGTTCATCCAAATAACCAGTATCATTCTCCGATATGACAAAGAACATGCTGGCCGCCGTGGCCGTTATCTTCGTTTTGGGCAACCTTTGCCGCTTCGGTCTGCCCTGGTGGACCATCGCACCTTTCGCTGCCATTGCCATTTTTCTGTTGCCTCAGCAATCCGGTTTCATGGCCTTTCTTTCAGGTCTGATTGCCGGCGCGCTGGTGTGGGGACTGGCCGCCGTGCTTGCCGATAATGCCAATGGAGGGATGCTCTCATCCAGGGTGGGTGAGTTGTTTCAGGGTGCAGGCAGAGGAGGTATTTTGGGTGCCACTACGCTAATCGGTGCCCTGCTGGGAGCCTTCGGTGCACTGACAGGGCAAATGGCAGTTGATATGACCAAAACGCCCAAAAAGAACTACTACGGGAAGAGAAAACGAAATGGTAAGCTCTGACCGGAATAAATAACGAATAACCAATCAACATGCATCAAAGTCAAGCAGAGACAGACATAATCATCATCGGAGCCGGTCCGGTAGGCTTGTTTGCAGTTTTTGAAGCCGGGCTTCTCAAATTGCGCTGTCACCTGATTGATGTTCTCCCGCAGGCGGGCGGACAATTAACTGAAATTTATCCGAAAAAACCCATTTACGATATCCCTGGTTACCCGAGCGTGCTTGCAGGCGATCTGGTACAAAACCTGTTACAGCAGATAGCGCCCTTCAAGCCCGAATTTTCACTCGGACACAGGGCAGAAACCATTGAAAAGAGCGAAGACGGGCGCTGGAGAGTCATTACTGACCGCGGGCTCGAACTGCTGGCTCCGGTTATTTTCATAGCCGGAGGGTTGGGCTGCTTCGAACCCAGAAAGCCGCCGCTCGAGCAAATCAGCCAGTACGAAGAGAAAGGTATTGAATACTTTGTTCGTGATCCTGAAATTTTCAGAAACAAAAGGGTGGTTATCGCCGGAGGAGGCGATTCCGCTCTCGACTGGACCATCTATCTGGCTGATGTGGCCAGTGAACTGGTGATTATTCACCGGAGAACTGAGTTCAGGGGAGCGCTCGACAGTGTTGAAAAAGTACAACATCTGGCTGAATCCGGCCGAATCCGTCTTATCACCAATGCACAGGTGACAGGGCTTCACGGCGGCAGTCACCTGGAGGGTCTGGATGTACTGCATGACACCGATGGCAGTTTCAGAATAGATACAGACTATTTTGTCCCGCTTTTCGGACTTACACCGAAACTCGGTCCAATCGGAGAGTGGGGACTTGGGGTTGACAGTAACGCTGTGAAAGTGAATACGTTTGATTACGCCACCGATGTGCCGGGTGTTTTTGCCATTGGTGATATTAATACTTATCCGGGCAAGCTCAAACTCATTCTTTGCGGGTTTCACGAGGCTACGCTCGCCTGCCAGTCTGCTTTCAAAATTGTCCATCCCGACAAGAAACTGTCATTCAAATACACCACAGTAACGGGCATTGAGGGAATGCCTTCCTAAGAACATGGAAAATACAATAATCGTCAGTATAAGCGACAGAGAAGGCAACGAAAAACAGTACGAGGCGCCCACCGACATGAATATGAATGTGATGGAATTGTGCAAGTCGTACGATCTGCCGGTGGAGGGAACCTGCGGAGGAATGGCCCTGTGCGCCTCCTGCCATGTTTATGTACTCAGCGAGCATGAACTCTCCGAGCCGACCGACGACGAAATGGCCATGCTGGATTCCGCTTTCTTCGTAAAAGACAACAGTCGTCTGGGTTGCCAGATCAGACTGAAGGACAATCTGGACGGGTTGCGACTTGCACTGGCACCGGTTTCAGGATGAAGAGGAATTGATTATTTCCTGATAATCTGCTCGATTTCTTCCAGCAGCCTGACTCCGTCTTCCTTGAGGTTTTCGTAAATTTTTTCTCCTTTTTTCTCCCGCATGATGTAGGCGAAATTATCGGCCAGCACTTCATCCGGATGAATGATATACCCTGTGTTTTCGCGAATCTGGCGGAAAAAGTCGGCCTGCTCCTGTACATTGATCGGGCTGCTGAGTCCGTCGCTGTTTCAGCTCAATTTTCTGTGCATAGTCAACACCATCCGGGTTGTGCAGAATTCTTTCGCCCAGTTTGTCGGGCAGCACCAGATTTCCGAGACCCACAGGCTCGAATCCAATGGATTTATAGAGTGCCCTGCTTTTTTCGGGATTCAGTCTGGAGTAAACATGAAACAGTTCATGAAACATAGTCGTGGTGAACGACGCCACATTTTTAGATGCCAGTTCACCCTCCGGAATAATGATACAGTTCTCGCGAGTGTACCATACGCCTTGTCCGTAATGATTTTCCTTGCTGCGAATCAGTCGAAGCGTATCAGGAAGGATACCGGGATTGACTCCGGCCACCGTACTGTACATATCATGAATAATTTTTTTGAGGAACTCCACGTCACCGGCTGTGAAGTCGAGCGGTTCTGAAGTGAGGAAAGCCAGATACTCGCGCAGGAGCGTGTCGCGGGAAATGCCTGATGTGAGCGGTTTTTTCAGCTGCAAGGACATTTCTGCTGCTGTAATCAGGTTGAAAAAACGGTAAGTAGTATCGGTGACGATTGCCCCGGAGGCATCCCGGGCATCGAGCAACAGGATTACCTTGCCGGTATTGCTGTCTTTGAGAGCTGTTGTCGGGAGAGATTGAGACCGGCACGACAAACAGGAGAACAGGGTGAAACAGCAAATGGCTAACGACGGGAGCAAGTTCATGTGGTATTATTGTTTAATTTAATGACAAAATGAAGACAGATCCCCCCTCCACTCTGTCCTCGATACGAATAGCGATGTTGTGCAGGTCGAGAATACTTTTCACGAGAGAGAGGCCGATTCCGGTGCCACGAACGGACAGAAGGTGTCTGGGGCTTCGGTAGAAAGGTTCAAAGACAAGCAGTTTTTCCTCATCGGGAATTCCGGGGCCGTTATCTGCAATTTCGAGGGTATGTTTTCCGTCGGCGCGGAAGAATGCGTTCAGCGTTGCCTGATTATCGGGCGAATATTTGCAGGCGTTATTCATGATGTTGACGAGTGCCATTCGGAGTAGTGGTTCGTTAGCTGATATTTCGAGGTCTTCTCCATCTTCCGGCATTTCGCTGAAATAGATGATTGCTCTGGCTCCGGGGAACTGTTTGTGCAGCTGGTCAACAGCCTGCCATATCAGTTCATCTAGCCGGGTTGCCGACATTTCAATACTGTGCGGATTCGTGTATACCCTGGCGAGGTGGAGCAGTCTTTGTTCTGTTTCGCTCAGGTCGCGTATGTCGTCGAGTACACTTTCGAGGGCAATTTTGTATTCATCAGCTGTGCGGTCGCGCTGAAGCGCTACATCGAGTTGAGAGCGGATGACTGTTAGCGGGTTTTTCAGTTCGTGTGACACGTTGGAGACGAACATTTTCTGCATCAAGAAAGCGCGTTCCACCCGTTCGAGGAGATGATTGAACGTGACAGCCAGTTTACGGATTTCATCCTGATTTTTGCCAGGTTGCAGTCGTCGGCTCAGGTCGCTGGGTTGAATGTGCTCTACCTCCCGGACAATAGCCGACATGGGTTCGAGTGCCTTCCCGGAGTAGTACCATCCTGTGGCTGACACAAGGATGATTCCGAGGAAAAAACTGATTATCAAAACATTTCGAAGCTTTGAAACAGCTGTTGAGTCGGGGCTTCCTTCTGCTACAACAATATAAGCTGATCCATTATGGCCAGTTGCCGACATGCCGAATGCGCACAGGTTGAAGTGTTCAAATTTGTACCGGCTGCGCGTATAAATATTGGCCAGATCATTAACCGGTACGGGTACAGCGTCGCTGTGTACGGAAAAGACACGTTCATAATTACTGTTGAAAATACTGATGTTGTCCTGATAGGGCAGTTTGGAGTTTTCGTCGGGAGCAATCCATGTGGCGTCTGATATTTGCACCTTGTCAATTTCAGGGAGGATAGTTTTAACCGTCACTTCGGCTTTGGAAGCGAGACCCTGATAAAATGCCTCAGTCATGTTTTGCCGGAACATCCAGAAAACGGCAAACAGAACAGCTGCCAGAATACCTGAAGCCAGCATCAGGAACAGAAGAGTTAGACGGCCCCGGATTTGCATAGTACAGTTCAGCTATTACGAATCATAATGGCCACTTTGGCCACGCCTGTTGATGCAGGTTCTTCTATAACGTGCAGATTCGATTTTGACTGCAATTCCCAATTGATCCGTGGGTTTGGATCAACGTAATAATATGGTATAGATTTCGGAGCGTACTGCATGAGTCCGGCGGCAGGGTACACTTGCAGCGATGTGCCGACGACCATGAAAATATCTGCTTTTTCAGCCAGCATTGCAGCCTGTTCGAGCATGGGAACTGCTTCGCCGAACCATACGATATGTGGTCGGAGCTGACTGCCTTTTTTACACAAATCACCCGGGTAGAGATCTTTATCCCACTGGTACACCAGATTTTCGTCGAGAGTGGAGCGTACCTTGCGGAGTTCGCCGTGGAGGTGCGTTACGCGGGTACTTCCGGCTCGTTCGTGGAGATCATCCACGTTTTGTGTGATGATCTCCACGTCGAAGTCATTTTCAAGAGCGGCCAGTTCGAAATGGCCCTGATTGGGTTGAACAGAGAGAAGTTGTGCTCTGCGCTGGTTATAGAATGAAAGAACCAGTTCGGGGTTTCTTGTCCAGGCATCCGGAGTAGCTACGTCCTCGATTCGATGATTTTCCCAAAGACCATCGCTGTCGCGGAACGTTTTGATGCCGCTTTCTGCCGAAATCCCGGCCCCTGTCAGAACGACCAGCTTCTTCTTCATCAGTTTATTGTTTTACGAACCTGACAGTAGTGAAAGCATTGTCTTTTTCCAGGCGGAGGAAATAAACACCTGGCTGAAGCGAAGAAACATTCAGGTTCAGGTTTATGGAATCCGTGTTTACGGTATGCAGTATTCGTCCGAGGGCATCAGAAATAATTAATCGGTTGAAGGTAGCATCTGTTTTAACCGTAACTGCATCTGTTGCCGGGTTGGGAGAAACCGTTACTCCGATACTGAGTTGATTCTCTTTGGTGCCTACTCCATAAGTGCTGATATCGGCATTATAGCGCGGAAGTACCTGATAGCCCGAAGCGAAGGGGGTGGTGGCGTCGAACTGGCCACCTATGCCTCTCAGGTCGAACGGCTCTGGCGGAGCGGGTGTATTGTAGGTTTCCACATCGCGGTCAATACGGATAAGGATGGTGTCGAGTGGAGAGTTGTCGGATACAGCGCGGACGTTGAAACCGCTGCCGCCGACTCCGGTGGTCCATTCTGCCGGATTGACAAGTCGGAGATTATTGATTCTGATTAGTTGAGATTCGGTTGCTTCAGAAAGACTGGTAACAACGCTGGCCTGTACGAGGCTGTTGTTATCCGACAATTTCAGGATAGTGTCTGGTCTTATTTCGGTCATTCCGTTGAACTGGCCGATCACACCGCGTACGATCACCTCATCTTTTTCTGTTACCTGGTATCCTAAATCTTTGGTCAGAGAGGATACGGAGATACCGTTGCCCTGTTCGTCAATGATGGTAAAGAGGGTGGAGGAGAGGGTTCCCGTCAGCGGGCGGATATTATACCCGTAAACCACCCCGCGGAGTTCGCAGGCTACTCCGGCTGAAGTTGCCTCGCCGGCTGCATTTTCGCCGGATACCTCTGAAATACTTTTGGAAGGATAGCAGCGGACCTCTATGGTAACAACCGCCGTACCGCACTGTCCGTCGGTGTTGCAAACCTTGTAAACGAGCTGATCGGGGCCACAGTAAGTCTGATTAGGTGTATAGACAACTTTGTTATCAGATACAGAAGCGCCACCGTGTGCTGGCTGGACGTCTATGGAAAGTGAGGATACCGTTCCGAGGAAGAGGTCGTTGAACAGAACATTAAAGATACTGGACAGGCCAGTGGGGGCTACGACGGCGTCGGGGGTGGGAGAGATGGCGGTGCCGCCACAACCGGAATCGGCGTAAGGATTACCCCTTACTTCAAAATTATTGATAATCACACCAGTACCCGTCTGGGCGGCCACCCAGTTACCGGCAACAGTATTGTCGGCGCCGTAATCGCAGAGCACGATGGAACTTCCCATACCGGCACCTTCAGCCGGCCACGGAGAGGCATTCAGGTAGTCAACATAATCAATAACATTGGCACTGGCATCGCGGAGCTCAATATCCTCGCCGGGAGTATTGGTGAGCGCGCCGTTGGTCCAGACTGTTGGAGTTACTCCGAAGACCGACTTGAAAGCATTGGCATTTTTTGCCAGTACGACATATCCGCCTGCGGGGACCACCGTTCCTGAGGCAAAGACGTGTTCGATACCCTGCGTGAAGTTCCATCCCGAGATGTCAATTGAGGCATTGCTATTGTTATAAAGTTCCAGATATTCGAGCGAATCGGTACCACTTTCCGGTGGATTGAACATGATTTCGGTGATGACAATCTGGGCGTTTGCGAGCGCTGCGAGCGCTGTCAGGCAGCAGAAAAGTACGATTTTTTTCATAGAAAAAAGATGCAATAAAATGAAATTCGCGCCAAAAGTATGCAATAAAACGTGGTCAGACAAACACGAATCAGCATTTGTAAATTGATATGCAAAAAACGGCTTTTACCCTGCGGGTCAATCAGGGAGATAACTGGTGGTCAGCCTCGATTATTTTTTTTGAACTTAAACAGATGCGAAATCCGGCTTTTTAACAATTAAATTACGTTTTATTGCCAAATTTTCTTTTATTCTAACGTTGAAAATTGTCGAACTTAAGATACATTTAACATTCCATGATTACTTTTGCATCACAAACCAACCTTTCACTCAATTCAATCTTTATTCACTATGAACCATTTTACACTGTACAGGACTGCAGGTAAAGGTATCATGCTTCTGGCGCTGCTTTTCAGCAGTTTCGGAGTAATGGCACAGGTAACTACATCTACCATCTCTGGCGTTGTTACAGACGGCAAAGGTGAGGCGCTCATCGGTGCCACAGTGGTTGCCACCCACGGCCCTACAAACACACGTTACGGTACAGCAACCAATGCTTCCGGTCGCTACACGCTCCCGGCAGTTCGTGTTGGCGGGCCTTACACTCTTGCTGTAAGTTACACAGGCTTTGAGGCTCAGTCGCGCGAGGGCGTGTACGCGAGTCTTGGTACAGCTGCAAACGTTGATTTTCAACTGTCAGAGAGCGGATCCGTTTTGGGAGAGGTAACTGTTACTGCTACCCGCAACGACCTGTTCAGTTCCGACCGCACAGGAGCTGCCACTACCTTTGATCGCAGCCAGCTCAGTTCTATCCCTGTGGTAGGAGCGCGTTCAATCAACTCGATCACCAAGTATGATCCGACCAGCAACGGAAACTCGTTTGGTGCTCAGGACAGCCGTTTGAACAACTTCACGATTGACGGTTCTGTATTCAACAACGGCTTCGGTCTGGGTACCGAATCTCAGGCAGGCGGTCGTACTGGTTCTACAGCGATTTCGCTGGATGCCATTGAAGAGGTACAAATCAACCAGGCTCCGTTTGATGTTCGTCAGTCGGGCTTCGTTGGTTCAGGTCTGAATGCTGTTACCCGTTCGGGCAAGAATGAGTTCTTTGGTACTGCTTTCTACAACACACGTGCCAACGATACTACTGGCCTTTACAATGGTACCAAAATTGGTGATACCAAACTGAATATCGGCAAATTTGAAGAGAATGTGTTTGGCTTCAGCATTGGCGGACCAATCATGAAAGACAAACTCTTCTTCTTCGCCAACTTCGAAAGTCAGCGTCGTACTGAGCCGGCAACCACCTGGGTAGCCGACGGTTCTCCGCTCGACAATAACGCCAACAACACTACCCGCGTACAATATGATGATCTGGTACAACTCAGCTCATTCCTTCGCGAGAAGTACGGTTACGAAACCGGTGCGTTTGAAAACTACAATAACGCGACCAAGAGTGACAAGTTCCTCGTTCGCCTCGACTGGAACGTGAACGAAAAGAACAAACTGACTTTCCGTTATACATTCCACAACTCCAGTGCAGATGTACTGATCAGCAACAGTTCTTCACTGGGTAACGGAACGCGTCGTACGAATATCAACTCCATGTCGTATGAAAATTCCGGCTATGTTATTCTTGACAATACCCGCTCTGTTGTTGCCGAACTGAACACTACACTGGGCAGCAATATGCACAACAGCTTCATCGCTGGTTACGATTACCAGGATGAAGACCGTGCGTACAAGGGAGACCTTTTCCCCACGATTGACATCAAGAAAGGTACAAACACGTATATCTCCGTTGGCTTCGATCCGTTCACTCCGGACAACAAACTGAACTACGGAACACTGCACTTCACTGACAACCTGTCTATCTACAAAGACAAGCACACCATCACTGTAGGAGCAAACTACGAGCGCTACAAGTCGAACAACCTGTTCTTCCCCGGCTCCAACGGTGTTTACATCTTTGACTCACTGCAGCAGTTCTATGACATTGCCAACTATGCACTGAACAATCCGGATGCTGCCAACTCACCTGTTCAGTTCAACCGTTTCCAGTTCCGCTACTCTGCTATCGAGGGCGGCGCTGCTCCACTTCAGGTGCTGACAGTAAACCGTTTCGAACTGTACGGTCAGGATGAATTCCAGATCACCAAGAACTTCAAGACAACGTACGGTCTGCGTGCCGGTATCATTGCTTTCGAAGATACAGGTCTTTCCAATGCTACCGTTGATGGTCAGGACTATGTTGGGCCGGACGGCAATCGCGGCTACCAGCTGCAAACAGGCAAAATGCCTGGTACCAAAGTCCTTTGGGAGCCTCGCCTCGGTTTCAACTGGAATGTAGGTGGCAAGAAGACAACACAGATTCGCGGTGGTACAGGTGTGTTCACCGGTCGTCCGCCTTATGTGTGGATTTCCAACGCGATTGGTAACAACGGTGTACTCACAGGCTTTATTGACGAGTCAGGCACCAAAACCCTGAACCGTCCGTTCTCTGTTGATCCGTCCGTTCACATCCCGTCAACTCCGACCCTGCCGTCAACTTTCGATATCGCAACAGTTGACAACAACTACCGTTTCCCGCAGGTTTGGAAAACAAACCTCGCTATTGACCAGAAGCTGCCACTTGGTTTCGTAGGTACCATCGAACTGCACTACAATCAGAATATCAACGCTGTTCAGTATTTTGATGCCAATTTCGAGACTCCAACAGGCAACTTCTCTGGTCCTGATACCCGTCCGCGCTTCGCAGGCAACGACAATGGTGTACGTATCAACGACAACGTATCACGCGCTGCTGTAATGACTACAACCAACCAGGGCAGCTACTCGGCCGCAACTTTCAAACTCGAATATCCGAGCAAGAAAGGTATTTACGGTATGGTGGCACACACCATCTCCAACGCAACCGAGTTGATGAGCGCAGGCTCTATCGCTTCCGGTTCATGGACTGGCGTTCGCTCTGTACGCGGTGGTAACGACCTCGATCTTTCTTTCGCTGATCAGAACGACCCGGGCCGCACCGTTGGTTTGCTGGGATACCGTTTTGAATATGGTGGCGACTTTGGTGGCGCTACAGGATTCACACTGGGTTATGTTGGTGAGCACCGCGGCTTCAATGGCGGTATCAACTCTGCCCGTTTCGGTTACATTGTTTCAGGTGATATGAACGGCGACCGTGTTCAGAACAACGACCTGCTGTTTGTTCCGGAGAAAGCTTCCGACCTGATTTTCGACCCGCTGACTGTTGGTTCCAAGACTTACACAGCTGACGAACAGGCTGCTGCCTTCGACGCATTTATCGAACAGGATGAATATCTGCGCACCCGCCGCGGTCAGTATGCCGAGCGCAACGGCGTGATTTTCCCGCTGGTAAATCGCTTTGATCTGTCTGTTACCCAGGAGTTCTTTATCAAAGTGGGTGGCAAGCGCAACACAATTCAGCTGCGTGCCGATATCCTGAATGCTGCCAACCTGCTCAACAGCGAGTGGGGACTTGGAAACAACTTCGTGAACGACCGTCCGCTCGCAAGTGCTGGTACTACTGCCGACGGAGTTCCGAAATTCAAAATGGCTACACAGAAATTTGCTGATGGTACTACTGGCCTCCTCCGCGATTCTTTCGTGAAGAGCAAAACACAGTTCGATGTATGGACTGCCCAGTTTGGTATCCGTTACATCTTCAACTAATCTGAACAGGATTCAGTTGATTCCCGGCCCGGTAGCGTCTGACGATGCTACCGGGCTTTTTCATTCAGTTTTTCCAGCAACCAGTCGTGATTGACCGTATTGGAGCGATTCTGAATAATATCAGCTCTTAATTTATCTGCCGACTTCAGGTCTTTTTTCTCCAGTTTCATCAGTTTCCTGGTAAATCTGACGAGATTGAGATAGCCTTCCCTGCGTTGAACCGGAATATCACGCTGTCTGTTCAGAAACGTCCTGAAAGAAACGGTGAATGAGCCAAGTGTTTCCCATTCATTCAGTTCATAATAGGTGATGAGCAGAACAGCCTTGCTGATCAGGTTATATCCTATATCCGCATACTCCACGTTGCGGAGCAGTTCAAGTACTTTTCCGTAGCGTTTCTGGTATCTGTAAACCCTGGCAAGATTGAATGTACGGGTGTTTTCGCGCGAATCCTCCGGAAGGACAGGATAGTTTGTCTCAATAAAATCTTCTGCCCAGTCGGCCTTGCCCAGTCGCAGCGCAGCGGCCACGATATTGTTGAATCGCCAAACTGCCAACTCGCCCTTTATCAGAAATATGCCTTTTTTAAGGCCATTCTCGAAAAGTTCAAAATACTCCCGGATAAAGTCCTGGTTGCCTTTGTTAATTCTCCCGGTACAAAAGTGCAGTGCGGCATCTATCAGATCCAGGGCGTCTTTACGGGGCAGCAAATCGGCAAATTGTTCCAGTCCCTGCTTCAGTTTGTAGTAATTAACCGCTTCTTCTTCATCATAAACGGTGAGAAAGGCGTAATATTCCAGTGCAAGGGCAGGGTGGTGCTCCAGGGGAAACCGACGAATCTGGGTGAGGACGGCCTCTATGTCTCCTGTATCGTAACTGTAATTGAGGGTTTTTTTCTGACTGATAGCCGCACTGGCCAGCTTCAGTTTTTCAATCCAGTAAAAAACATCGAGACTGGTTGAAATTTCCGTCAGATTCGCTTTTTGATCAACCTTTACCCCGAAGTCCATCATGGTATAATACTGTTTTTCAAACCTGTAGCTGTTGTAATAGTAATTTACAGATCTGAAACTGCCGTTCAGGTCTTCGCGTATGGATGATGCAGCCGATTGCATAACAGGCTCGATTCTGTGTTCGATGGCAAAGTCCAGCGCTTCGAAATCAGTGCTGATTTTGCTGGCCGCAAGCGATTCGTGTGCCAGAAACAGATGTACCAGCTTCAGCGTCTCGGAACAATATTTTCTGAAGAGCACATCGTTACTGGCAGTATTACCTGCCACTTTTTTCCAGATTTTCTCCTTGTTGAAGCCCGAGGCTCCGGCAGTTACGCATTCCAGCATTCCTTCACAGAGCAGGAGGGGGTGCCGGCTGTTCACATACAGCGGCGATTGCAAAAACCGGACAAGGTTCCTGTGTAGCGATGCCTCCATCGCCACAAGTGTCCGATAAAGGCGATTAGACGAAACAGTTTTTTCCATTTTCAGCATTACCTGCAAATCGACAAATTTATGATGTTATAGTGATATTTTTTCAGATATAATATAAATTGTGGATTTATTGTCCATACATTTAACGGTCCCTTTGTAATCCGGCCAAAACAATATAAATACGATCCTGATGCACGCTGGACGATCTCAGTTTTGTTTGATTTGGGTTTCAATCTTTGCATTGACTACCCCCCGGTTGTTTTCCCAGAATTTTACCCCCTACAGAACCATTCACACACTGACAGAAGTATCGGTGCGCGATACCATTTCCGGTATTGGAGTAAGTGTGCATGAGGTGATGCCCCGCGCGAAGTACGGTGACGTCAGGATTCGGTTGCTCTCGTCGGGCAACCTGAGTACGCCGAACCTGTATGAAATTGAGTATTTTCCTGATGCCGGCTTTACTGGTGCAGATACGTTTGTCATTGAGCGTCGCTCACCAGCAAGTTATCCGTATCTGTCATACAGGGGTTACA
Source organism: Saprospiraceae bacterium (assembly GCA_021298575.1). GTDB lineage: Bacteria > Bacteroidota > Bacteroidia > Chitinophagales > Saprospiraceae > M3007. Next base: position 27,061 of record JAJTFM010000033.1, read on the forward strand.
GAATAACAGTAGAGAATTCCATTCTTCAGCCTCAACACGACTATTCGCTTTCGGAAGACGGCTCTCCTGTTGTTGTTACTCCGCTTTTGAATGATTTTAGTACAGCCGGAGAACTTGAAATACGTTCGATTCCTCTGGTGAATCACGGTACAGCAGCCATTCTTAATGGTAATGAAATTTTATTTACTCCTGAGCCCGGTTATTCCGGTGTCGGACATCTGAATTACACGGTCTGCGATGCGGCTGACAATTGCCGGACAGGCTGTGTCAGTATTGGTATCGGAGGCGCTGTTCCCGATTGTGAACCACTGAAAATTCATGTAAAGCGGGATGAACTGCACGCATTGCCCCTCTCTTTCAGTTGCGATACTTTCATAACAGCAGCTCATGGTGTCTTGCAGATTGAAAACGGACACATACTGCGCTACCGTCCTGATCCTGGGTTCACAGGATACGATGAGTGTGTACTTTTTTACAAGAACAACGGTTATTCCTGTTCAAAGAATGTTGTTTTTCGGGTAATAGATCCGGGCACGCCTAATATCATGGCCATGGATGACCGGGTATTCACTCCTGTGGGAATGCCTGTAACTTTCAACGTCAGGCAAAATGATATTGGAAATCTGCTGGTAAGGGGCTGGATAGTTCCTGCCGATTTCCCGGGAGAACTTACCAATAAAACAAGTGCCGGTCAGGTCACTTTTACGCCACGGGCTGGTTTTTCAGGAATAGCTACTTTTCAGTACAGAATTGGCTCTCCTTCTGCCACATCGCTGGAAACGGCAACCGTATCTGTTGTCGTTGATAATCTGGCTCCCTCGGGCAGATACACCCATAAACTGACGTCGCCAGCCGGAAGGCCGCTCGTTATTAATTACAATATTCCTTTTAACGACTTCAGTTTCAGTATTGCAAGTGATGCTTCTCACGGTCAGATTCAGTACTTCCCCGGGAAAACCACTCAGACTATTGACGGTGAACCAGTAACCGGAGATAACCTGATTATTTATACACCTGATTATGGCTACCACGGTACTGATAAATTTTCGCTGATCTATTGTGCGCCCAACGGACAGTGTCAGGTTGCAAAAGTGGAAGTGGAACTGAAAGCCACTGCTGATCCATCAGGTTGTTTTAATGAATGTGTGTGGCCCGGTGATATCAATAACGATGGTGCAATAAACTCCCGTGACCTGCTTCCGCTGGGTTCGCTTACAGGCAGGGCAGGAGTGCCGAGAAGCATTGGAAGTACCGACTGGATGGGGCATTTCTCTTTGCCCTGGCCCTCCAATCTGGTGGAAACGGGCTTTAACCACAAGTATGCCGATGCCGATGGAAACGGCGAAATTGGTGCGTCGGATGCCGATTTCCTGCGTGTTGACGGTCAGAAATCAAGAAATCTGATGCCGCCCTTTATTCCGGATATAAAAGGTTTGCCGTTCTACATGAAAATGCTCACTCCCGCGCCTCAACTGGGTAAACCCATGCAGATAGAAGTCGGGCTTGGTTCACCAACGAATCCGGTGGTTGACCTGTACGGCTTCACTTTTGAATTTGCACTGGGTCCGGGCCTCCGTGATTCCGCATTTCAAATGAATTTTTATGATAATTCCTGGATAAATCTGGATGCACCGTCGCTGAATCTGGCCCGCAAGGCGGCGCAGGGACGGTTCGAAATGGCCTTCACCCGTACCAACGGTGAACCGGTAAGCGGCTATGGCCCTATAGGTGTCATGGAACTGGTCATTATTGATATCATTGACGGAGGGGATCAGGACAGTCGCAGGGGCTTCACCGAAACTCCCGTTATTTCACTGAATTCGGGTCTGCAGACACTGGATGCCATAGAACTTTCCATTCCAGTTGAAAGAGACTATACTACAGGAATCAGTGAATGCCGGGTATGGCCCTCTCCGGCGTCCGCTGTACTCTTTGTTCGTAATGAAGGACTGTCTGAACAGGCTTGCCTGCGTATAACCGACCTGTACGGAAGGGAGGTATTTCAATGCAGAAACTGGAATGGTAGTGAATTGTCTGTACCCGTTGATAATCTTGAATCAGGTGTTTATCAGCTACATTTAATATCAGGGCGTTTCGCTACTCAGCAGCTTGTGGTTATTGCGCATTAAGAGCTTGTTCAGGATTCTCTCACCGAGTCAAAAACGTCTCATTTTTCGCCATTTTTCACCTTTTTTCAGTTACGTAGCTCCGGCTATGCGCCTTCAAAAATGCAAAAACTGAAATGCAAAAACTGACAAAAAATCAGCCTGTTTTTGCCACCGGCAGAGAATCCTGAACAAGCTCTAAGGCAAGCCGGGCAACCACATAGCCAGTATCAACGTATTGGGGGGAGACCTGATAATTATTCGAGGCCGGGATGCAACCTCTGACACCTGAATGTTACCTTTTGGGGGGCATGCTTTATATTATGAACAACCTGCCTGCTGTCTGCCGCTATCTGCGAGGATTAATCTGTGTCCTGTCATTCCAGATTCCGTTTTCTGTAATAGCTCAACCTGTTCCATGCGGGCCAGTCCCCGATATGACACCAACGTGTATTGACGCTTGTGTGATATGCGATATCAATGGATATACAGGTATCAACGATGATACACAACAAGGACAGGCTCCTCCGGGATTCTGTACAACCCAGATTCACCACATGCAGTGGATTGCCTTTATTGCAGGCAGTACCAACCTGACTATTACAGTGAAACCTTCCAATTGTAATGGCGGACAGGGGCTCGAAATCGGTATCTACAGAAGTTTGAACTGCAGTGCCTTCCAACTGGTCTCCAACTGTGATACAGATGTGCAGGAGGGAGAAACCGGTGTTTTTACCAATACGGTCCCGCTGGTTATCGGGCAGTATTACTATTTTGTAATGGATGGCAATCAGGGCGATATCTGCAACTACACCATCAATGTCACTTCAGGCAGTACGCAGGTTCCGCCACTTCCCCCCGCAGGTGCAGTTCAGGGGCCCGATGAAGTATGTCAGTTTGAAAGTGCAACCTTTGCGATTCCTCAGATAACCGGGGCAGTCACCTATAAATGGACCCTTGATGGTCAGCAGGTAGCCGGAGGGTTTCAGACTCCTGTAGTTTTCAACACCCCGGGCGACCATGAGGTATGCGTGCTGGCCTATAACGTGTGTGACACTGTGGCACCCTCCTGCAAAACAGTTCGTGTTAACAGTGTGAAAACAACCAGTCTTCAGTACGACCTCTGCAACGGGAAATGTCTGTCGGTAGCTGATACAACTATCTGTGACCCGGGTAACTATGTATTCCACTTCCAGACGTCGGAAGGCTGCGATAGTACGGTGAATGTGACGGTGAGCGGATTACCCACCGTCATTACTTATCTCAGTGTCAATATATGTTCAACGGACAGTCTTTATGTAGGCGATACCTGGTATTTTCCACCCGGTCAGTTCACGGAAGTACAAACCGCAGCCAATGGGTGCGACAGTATTATTAACCTGTCGCTGAATCCGATTATTTGTGAAATAACGGGCGCCACAGTGGTTCAGGATGTTGCCTGCAACGGGGATTCAACGGGCAGTGTCGCTTTTTCCGTTCAGAATGGAACCTCAACATTCAACTATACCTGGAAGCGGCTGGAGGGGTGGCCCTCAGGTGTCGGAACTATCGCCGCGCTGGGAGAACAAAAAATAATCTCCAATCTGCCTGCAGGAGAGTATCTGATTACAATTTCCGACAATTTCGGCAATGATGTGGTACTGACAGCAGAAGTCTCGGAGCCGCCGGCACTTTCTATCACCGAGACTTTATCAAGCTATAATGGTTTTGGTGTGTCTTGTTATGGTAGTTCAGACGGTAGTATCAGTACTATCTGTACAGGAGGAACTCCGTCTTATTCCTGGAAATGGAACAATGGAGAAAGCATTCCTCAACTCGATTCGCTGAAAGCAGGGACTTATATACTTACCCTCACCGACGCATCCGGTTGTACCGAAATAACCTCTGTTACCCTGACCCAGCCCCAGCCGCTTGTTCTGTCGGCCAGTTTCACCAATCCGGGCTGCGAAGGGCCTGATACAGGTATCGCGACAGCCGAATTTGTATCAGGTGGAGTTGAGCCATATATGTTTTCGCTGTCCGGGGGCGTGTTTTCCTCCGGTTCCGTTTATCCCGGACTAACTGAAGGTCCCTGGTCGCTGGTGGTGGAGGACATCAACAGTTGTACCGACGATACCATTGCCATATTGAGGGCAGCAGAGATACCCGTAGTGGAAGCAGGAGAGGATGTGGATCTGCCACTCGGTTGTCCGCACCAGTTGCAGGCATTTTCGACCGTAACTCCGGCCTCGATTACCTGGTCGAACAGTGGAAGTCTGTCGTGTACCGATTGTCTGTATCCGCTTGCAACGCCATTTAATACAACCGTTTATACCCTGCAGGTCACGTCAGGTGATGGTTGCCTAGCCAGTGACAGCCTGACAGTGTATGTTATAAAGAACAGAAACATATACGCGCCCAATGTATTCTCGCCCGATAATGATGGTCTCAATGATCATTTCAATCTGTACACCGACAAGGGAGCGCGTCAGATACGCTTTATGAGGATATACTCGCGGTGGGGTGAACTGGTTTTTGAAAAGAATAACTTTCAGCCGAATGAACTCTCGAACGGTTGGGATGGCTTGTTCGAGGGTCGCCTGATGCCACCCGGTGTGTTTGTCTGGACAGCCGAAATAGAATACTTCGACGATGAGGTGGTGAGAGCACAGGGTGACGTGACGATTGTGCGGTAAAGAGTGGGCAACCGGATTAATCGGTTGCCCATTCCGACATAAATAGCCTATCCTGCACTCACAGCACCGATTTTTTCCAGAAATGCGCTGTCAACCGTGATGAGCAGGCTCATACCCAGCGACTCAAGCTCTACCTGAAATTTGCGTTTTCCTTCCTTTTTGACGATTTTACCCTTCATGCCAATCAGTGATCCGGCAGATATCTCAATAGGGTCGCCTTCGGCAAATAAATCGGTATCTATGGTTACTTCAATGTCTTTTTCCAGCGTTACACGCTGGATAATATCAATTTCCTCGTCCTTGACGGCCATCAGGTTAGGGCCTATTCTGGCAAAACTGACGACGTTCTCTGTCTCCATCACCTTAAGGTACTGGTCCTTGGTGATGTGTACAAAGACATAGCAGTTAATCAGGGGACGCTCAACAAGTCTGCGCACGCGCCCGTACTGGCGCATGATCTTCTGCAGGGGCAGGTAGGTTTCGATCTCTTTTTTTTCCAGCATACGCTTTACAAATTTTTCACTTTTGTTGCGCGTATGCACGGCAAACCACCGGATTTCCGTCGGATGCAGGTCGTTTATTGGCTTTTTTTCTACTTTTCTGGCCATTTTTAAAAATCGTTATTCACGGGCCACAGGTTCATCCGGAAACCTGCTGAAATAACCCGGGTTGTCTGGTTGGTTGAAGCATCAGCACCTTCTCTGGTGCGTGAAAGAAGTTTCAGGTCGAAAAAAGCATTGTGGAAGCACATCCAGGATATATCGAGTCCTGCAATGAAGATTGTCGAGCGCTTGCCCTGACCAATTTCGTTGCCGTATTCCTGTTCGCGTGTATTGTACGTCAGTAACGGGTTGCTTCCCCAGTTTTCACCAGGCAGGTTGTCGCCTTTCAGTGCCTGAATCAGTCTGGCAGTGAAGAAAAGCCGGGGAGTGGGGCGGTATCTGACAATACCAACCATCTCCCTGAAATTTGCTCCGAACGGATGAGCCAGGGGCTGATTATAGTGTGTGTAACTGTTTTCTATGTTGAAGTGGGAGTAAGTGTAGGGTCTCGAACTGTTGAATTCTCCCTGCAGATCGAGGCGCTGAATACCCATTACATTCAGGTACTTGAAGCCAGCCTGAATACTGTATTTGTTGCCCCACCAGCCGTTTCCACCGAAAAACTCGCTGAATCTGAGCTCGTCGAGCAGAAATTGTCCGTACAACTGAACACCTTTCAGGGCCGTCCAGGATACGTTCATACCCAGCATGGCATTGTCGGGACTACCGATCATTCCTTCTACCGTGCGGTACAGAATAACCGGATTCAGATATTGAAATTCGAAATCGTTGGTTCTGTGAAAGATGGTTGATTCGAAGAAACCGAATGTCAGTCGCGGATTTACCTTGTAGCTCAGGTAGTGAATGGCGGCATATTTTCGACCCAGCCGGCTATCGCCCGGGGTAGTATCAGTGCTGGTAAGTGAAGTAAGTTCCATAAACAGATTCTGATAATGGAACTTCCAGAGGCGTGTGTCTAGTTTCAGGTAAAATTGTGGTGCGGAATTGTCGGACAGGAACATGGACCGGTATCCGTTTCCGATGAAATGAGAGCCGTGACCAAGCTGCAGCCCAATATGCTTTGAAATCTTTACACCCAGATAAGCATTGGCAATATTGAAGTCGTAACCCTGAGCAAGGCCAAACGGATCCCCGGAGTAGTTCTTGGTGAAACCGGCTCCCGGCACCTTGTAGTCACGGATGTACTGATCCACATAATCCGGATATCTCAACTGGGTTTCTTCCAGATTGGTGTGAAAGTAAACACGATCGTCAATACTTCCACGGACTTCAAAACCCCTTGTATTGATGTATAACATCTCGTCGCGGTTCGATTCGAAGCCCACCTGACCGTTCAGGAGCGGATTAACCCGAAGCTTGAAATCCGGTGTGTTTACCTCATACAAGAAAGCGGGGGTCTTGTAAAACCAGCGTTTGCGGGGCTCCGAAACGCGGTTGGTCCCGTCGTTATTGTCGTCAGCCAGGTATTGAACATCTGCCTTTTCCTGTTCAGACAGGGCAACGGTGGTTGTGTCGGCCCAGTTTGCCCAGTCGGCGGCATCTTTTCTGAAATAGCCTCTCAGGTCGGTGTGTACGCTGTTTTGTCCGGGATAGAGAATATCAAACCGCTCGGTGAGCCATGTACCGTGCGAGCGAACGGGGAGGTTGGTGGACTGAGCGGCCAGTCTGGCCTGCGAGCTCAGAACCATCATCATCCCGGATATCAGCAACAGGCGTATTTTGGTCATAGTTGACGAGATTCATTGATGAAATTCGTGAAAACACGTTTCCAGGGTGTCCAAAAATGCGTATTCCACGAAGAATTGTGCCAAAGCAGGGTAAATGTACCGTTGTACTTCAGAACTTCCTTTTTCAGATTAAACAGCAGCTCCAAAGCCTGTTCGGGTGTATATCGCCGGTATAACGCCAGCGTCACATCCATTGCAATGAGAGGTTGCTCTTGCAAAGGTAGTTTCTTTCTGTTCAAAAAATCGAATACCGTGTAAGATGTACACATGCCGGTTCTGAATCCCTCGGCCTCCGGATACCCCGCTGAACTGTCGGAGGTGATACCGGCATCATTCAAAAACTGCCAGGTTTCGGGCGCACTGAATCGGAGATAGTGTGCTCTTGCGCTTGTAACTGAAAGGCCCGTGATGCGCTCCAGGGCTGTGCGTTCAGAGATTATCAGTTCCGGATTATCGAACGACTCGTACGATGTGTGTAGTCCGGTTTTATGTGCTCTGGATGAAATTTCCCTGATCTTTCCGAGAACAAAAGGGTGTTCAACCGGATACCAGCAATCGCTCCCTGTAACTCTTTCACTCAAAAAATTAAACTGAGCCGTCAGATGAAACTGTTCAAAAATATCCAGCCACTCATCGAATACGTCATACGGGTCTTTTTCTGAAGTCATACGGTATTTCAGCCAGAATGCAGCCTCCTTCAGATCACGCCGTTTGAGCAGGGCCCCGCCGATAGACCTGAGCCAGTCCGACGAACGCCACCACAATCGGGGATGATCCACGTCGCAACTGATGTCGAGTCTGAAACGAGCCTGTTTTTCCGGAAGATTAAATCCGAGACGCTCGACGATCTGCCTGAGCAATTGCGACCATTCGTGAACAACTGGCCGTTCGAGCCAGCCTGACCTGAAGGCCAGTGATTGTTTAGCGGGAAATCGTCCGTGTTCGTCGCGGAAGGGTAGTACATATTCTTCCCAACGTGTAACCATAAAGAAACAGGAGGCAAACAGATCGAGGCCGCAATAGTAACAGTTATTTTCGAAGGTAAAATAAGGTTTGCCGTAAAGCACAGCAAGCTTCGAATGGTCGAAGGGGTTTTCTGTGTCTGTTCCCTTGTCAGGAATCAGTTCTGCTTTCAGGTAATTGTCTCCTGTTCTGCTGAAAAAATCATCACTGATACTGACAGAATGACCATTGGGAAGTTCGATCAGATATCCTGAATATTCCGGTGAAAAAAGGATCTCCCATCCGATTCCGGGCAATTCGGTCATCAGTATTTCCAGGGCATACTCCTTTTCCTCCCTGAAAGCAGAGTTGGCGAATATTTTCAGCTTTTCAGCCATATCAGAGTTGCTCCAGGACTTTTCCAGCCACCGTTTCGCCTATAGCCAGAGAGGCTGTAGCTGCCGGGCTGGGGGCGTTACAAACGTTGATTATTCCCGGTGCATCGTAAATGGCAAAATCGTCGAGCATATTCCCATCGCGGTCGCACGCCATCGCGCGTACGCCCGAGCGCCCGGGCTCGAGGTCTTCCGAACGAATTTCAGGCACCAAACGCTGCAGGGCTGATACAAATGCCTGCTTGAAATATGAGCGCTTCATCTCGCCCAGTCCGTCGCGCCAGTATTTTTTTGCAATCTTCCGGAACCCGGGGAACGACAGAATTTCCGCGAACTCGCCTGCATGGTAATCCAGGCGGGAGTAACCCTCGCGGCGGAAAGCGAGAACGGCGTTGGGGCCCGCTTCAATACCGCCCCCGATCATACGCGTGAAGTGTACACCTAGAAAGGGGAAATTCAGGTTTGGAAGCGGATAGACGAGATTTTTTACAAGGTATTGTCTTTCCGGTATGAGATCGTAGTACTCCCCCCTGAATGGAATTATCTGTAAACCGGTATTGGCGCCGGTCATTTCGGCCAGCTTGTCGGAATACAGTCCGCCGCAGTTCACGAGCATGCGTGTGTGCCAGTGTGCGCGAGAGGCATTGCCGGTTTCGACGGTAATTTCGCCGTTTGACCG